>CAILWD010000078.1 GCA_903837815.1 uncultured Chloroflexota bacterium
ATGACGCTCTAACCGCCACGTCAGACTTATCGCCGTTGTATAATCCAACATTATGCGTCGCGCAATTTTCTTCATTGCTACTGGCATTTTCACTCTTGTGTTTTTGGCGTCCAACCTAACGGGGACATCCACCGCTTTACAACAGCCCACCGCCACGTTTGATTCCAGCCGCCTCGCCCAGCCGCCGACGGTTTACCCGCCAGCCCAAGCCGACACAGGGGCGCAAGCCTACTGGGGCATGTGCATGTCCTGTCACGGCGACAAAGGTCAAGGGTTGACAGAGGATTGGGCAAACTCCTTCCCGCCCGAAGAGAAGAATTGTTGGGATTCAGGCTGTCACGCCGACGATGCTCCCGAAAACAGTTTCATCCTCCCGCAGGCGGGCATCCCCGCTTTGGCGGGCGCAGGGGCGCTGGCGCGATTCTCCAACACCTTCGAACTCCAAACCTACATCCGCGAGAATATGCCGTTCAACCGCTCTGGCACGCTGACCGAGGTCGAAGCCTGGTCGCTGACCGCCTACCTCCTGCGGATGAACGAGCGCGAACTTCCCGACTTCACGCTCGACAAAACCAGCGGCGCGGCGGTTTCGGTTCATCGCAAGGTCACACCGCCCGAAAGCCAAATCCCTGGCGGATTGGTCATGGTTGGGGTGTTGATCCTCGCCGCAATCGGCTTGAACATTTATTCGCAACTCAACCCGCCGTCGGGAAAGCCGAACTTCTTCCATCACCTGCACCCGCCCAGCATCCCCGCCCTGCAATCGCGTTTTCGCTACACCCTCGGCGCGGGCGGCATGGCGCTCTTCCTCTCGCTGGTCTTGTTCGTCACGGGCTTGCTCGAAATGTATTATTACGTCCCGACGACGGGGGGCGCGGCGATCTCCGTCCAGACCATCACCAATCTTGTGCCGTTCGGGAGCCTCACCCGCAACCTGCATTTTTGGGCGGCGCAATTTCTCGTGGTCGTGATGAGCATCCACCTTCTGCGCGTGGCGCTCACGGGCGCGTATGCCGCACCGCGCCGCTTCAATCACATCCTCGGCGTGGCTTTGCTGGCGGTTATTCTTCTGCTCGATTTCACGGGCTACGTCCTGCGCTGGGATGAGGGCATTCACTGGGCGCTGATCGTCGGCGCGAACATGCTCAAAACCGTCCCGTGGATTGGGGATGGCTTGTACCAGTTTGTGATTGGAGGAAGCGAACCCGGCGACTCCACCCTCATCCGATTCTACGCCTGGCACATCTTCGGGCTGACAGTTGGCGCGGTGATCCTGATGGTTTGGCATACCTTTCGAGTCCGCCGCGACGGGGGGATCGCCGTCCCACCGCCCGCCGAACGCAAGGAAAACGAACGCATCAACCGCTTTGACCTGCTCCGCCGCGAAGTCCTTGCCATGACCCTCGCCGCCGTGGTTTTGATTCTGTTCTCGCTGGCTTTTCCCGCCCCCATCGACCAACCCATGTCTGCAGTTGGCACGATGGTCGGCGACTCCACCGCCCCCTGGTTCTTCCTCTGGATTCAATACCTGCTGAAATTCGGCGACCCGTTTGTGATGGGAATCCTCGTCCCCATTTTGGTGATTGTCGCGCTCGGCGCATTGCCCTATGTTCTGCCCAATGCCAAAAGCAACGAACTTGGTAAATGGTTCCCACGCGGCAACCGCGTTGCACAAGTCGTTGCGGCAGTCATTATGTTTGTCATTTTGTTGTTGACAATTCTTGGAGCGATCCCCAATTACTAATTACCAATTACCCAATTCCTAACCTCATGAACAAACTCTCCCGCCGCGACTTTATCAAACTCTCCACCAACACCCTGTTTGGCTTGGGCGGTCTGCTCGGACTGGGCGGCTTGCTCCGCTATTTCAGTTATTATCCGCCCGAAGCCCCCGCCGAATTTGACCTGGGCAACGTCGCGGATTTTCCCGTTGGCGCCCGAGTCATCCGCAAAGACATTCCCGCTGTCGTCTTCAACCGCGACGGCAAAATCACGGCGCAAAGCCTGGTCTGCACTCATCTCGGCTGCACAGTTGCCGAAAGCCCAACGGGATTCGATTGCCCCTGTCACGGCTCGCGCTTCGACGAAAACGGGAACGTGATGGCAAGTCCCGCGCAGAAACCGCTTCGTCAGTTGCGCGTGGAAATTTTGGAAGACGGCAGGGTAAAACTCCATACGAAGGATTGACCCTAGACTTCCGAAGTCTTCAAGACTTCGGAAGTCTAAAATGAAAAAGGATGGAAGCATGAAAAAATTTCTCAAATGGTTTGGGATTGGCTTTGGTGGTCTCGTTGTCCTGCTCGTCGCTGTCCTCGCGATTTTGTACGGCATGGGACAATCGCGGCTGAACAAAAAGTACGACGTGCCCGTGGCAATGGTGGAAATCCCCACCGACGAAGAGCCGCTGGCGGAAGGCAAACGCATCTTCCAGTATCGCGGATGTGAAGCCTGCCACGGTGAGGATTTGCAGGGGCTGGTCTATCTCGACAACCCCGCCATCGGGCAGGTGGTCACCCCCAACCTCACCAGTGGAAAAGGCGGCAAGGGCGACATCCTCACCGACGAGGATTTAATTCGCGCCATCAAGCACGGCATCCGTGAAGATGGCACACCGCTCTTGTTCATGCCGTCCACCGAGTTCTACTACCTCAGCGACGCCGACCTCGGCAAAGTGCTGGCGTACATCCACAGCAAGCCGCCGGTGGATAACGAACCCCAGCCGAGCAAACTCTCCACCACGGGTTTCATCGTGATGAACGTCGCCAAGACGATTTCCTTTTTGCCCGCCGAATTGATTCCGCATGACCAGCCCGCGCCGCCCGCGCCTGAGCCTGGCATCACCCCCGAATATGGCGAGTACCTCTCCTTATCCTGCCGCGTCTGCCATGGACCGACTTACTCCGGCGGCGCAATCCCCGGCTTCCCTGCCGAATGGCCCGCCGCTCCCAACCTGACCGCTGGCGCAGGCAGCCGCCTGCCCGACTGGGGCGAGGAAGGCTTCATCGAAATCATGCGCACGGGCGAACATCACGGGCGAAAAATCAACCCCAATTACATGCCGTGGAAATCCTACCGTCACATGAGCGACGACGAACTCAGGGCGGTGTACACCTATCTGATGTCGCTCCCGCCAAAAGACTTTGGAAACAGATAACCCATGCCCATTTTAGCCATCGTCCTGCTCTTTCTGTCCGCCACCATGCACGCACTGTGGAATTTCCTGCTCAAGAGCGCCGAGGAAAAATACATTGCAATGGGCTGGCAGGTGATTTTGAGCGGAATCCTCGCCTTTGGCTGCATCCTCATCACGGGGCTTCCGCCGCGCGAGATGAGGGGCTGGGCAATCCTTAGCATGTTTCTCGAAGCGGTCTATTTCATCCTGTTGTGCATCGCCTACAGCGACCATGACTTCTCGCTTGTCTATCCCATTGCGCGCGGAGCGGCTCCCGCCCTGCTGGTGTTGTGGGCGGCAATTTTCCTGCGCGAAAAATTGACAGCGGGCGGCTATCTCGGACTTGCCATGATTACCGGCGGAATCATGATTATCGGCGCGACCACGCTGCTTAAAAGCAGCGGCGGCGAAAAGCCACACCTGCACGGAATCCTTACCGCGCTGGCTGTTGCGCTCATCATTTCGGTTTACACCTTCGTCGATGGCAGGGCTGTCAGGGCTACCCCAGTTCTGCCCTACGGACTTTCGATGTTCGTGATGATTCCCTTCGTCACCACCCCATATCTGGTTCGGCATTACGGCTGGAGCGGATTCGCAAGGATGTGGAAGAATCAGCGCAATTACCTGCTGCTTGGTGGCGTGCTGGGATTGGTAGCCTACATGCTGGCGCTCTTTGCCTATACCTTTGCCCCGCTCAGTTATTCGGGCGCAATCCGCGAGGTGAGCGCGGTCATCGGGGCATTCCTCGGCTGGAAATTTCTCAAAGAGGAACTGGGCGGTATCCGCGTGGTGGGGGCGGCAATCGTCTTTGCCGGCGTGATGGTGATTACAATTTTTGGGTAGCGAGATTCGTCTTGAGCGGAGCGACGAGCGCAGTCGAAAGACAGAGCGCCGCTCTTCGACTGCCGCTCAGGGCGAAGAAAAAGAGGATTTATGTCAGACCAAACTTTCCCCGAACCGACAGTTGGCGTGTTCATCTTCAACCGGGCAGGCGAACTGCTGTTGTTGAAAAGCCACAAGTGGCCCGATAAATACGTCATCCCCGGCGGGCATGTGGAATTGGGCGAGCGGCTGGAAGAAGCCGCCGTCCGCGAGGCGAAGGAGGAGACCGGGCTGGATATTTACGACTTGAAGTTCATCAACTTCCAGCAGTTCATCTATGACCCCGCGTTTTGGAAGCGGCGGCATTTTATCTTTTTCGATTATGCCTGCAAAACCGACTCGCTCGAAGTGGCTCTCAACGATGAGGCGGAGGATCACATTTGGGCGAGGCTGGAGGAGGCGATTCGCTTGCCGCTGGATTCTTACACACGGACGTCCATCGAAAAAATCATCGAGCAAAATCTCGCGTAGAAATCTTCCCGGAATGATTGGAAAGCCAAGTGCGGGTTTGCTTTTGTTTATTTTGCCGCGCAGGGTCGGAGGCCGGGTGTGCCCGGCGGAATCTCCGAATTAAAAATGGGTTGCATATTCATTGAAAAATGGTTAAGATAAGAGTGTATGGCTTTGTTGATATGCCTCCTGTTTTTAGGCATTTCCATGCCTTAGGTCAGCCAGCCTGATGGGTACAGACGTACCTGTCAGGCTTTTTTATTTTCGTACAAGGAGAATGAATGCAAACACCGTGGGAGTATCGTTACGCACATCGCACTCAGAAAATGGGGAGTTCTGTCATCCGTGAACTGTTGAAGTTTACCGAACAACCCGATATCATTTCGTTTGCGGGTGGGTTGCCCGCGCCCGAGGTTTTTCCGCTTAAGGAATTTCAGGAGGCGTGCAATCTGGTGTTGCAGGAACATGGCGCGTATGCCCTTCAATATGGCACCACCGAAGGCTACCAACCCCTGCGTGAAATGATCGCCCGCCATAATTCACGGTACAGTGTGCGGGTGAGCGCCGAGAACATTATGATCACCTCCGGTTCCCAGCAGGCGCTGGATTTCATCGGCAGGTTGTTCATCAATCGCGGCGATTATATTGTGGTTGAGTCGCCAACTTATTTGGGCGCGTTACAGGCTTGGAACGCGTACGGCGCCCAGTACATTTCCGTTCCTTCCGATGAAAACGGTATGATCATGGACCGCCTGGAGGAGGCGCTGCGCATTGGCCCCAAGTTCATTTACATCCTGCCGAACTTCCAGAATCCATCCGGCTCCACGTTGAGTCTGGAACGCCGCAAGCGGCTGGTTTTGCTTGCAGACCAGTACGGCGTGCCGATTGTGGAAGACGACCCCTACGGGCAACTGCGTTTCGATGGCGACCATATCCCGTCGGTTGCCTCTCTCGACAGCAGTTACCGCAATGAAGATAACGGCGAGTACACAGGGAATGTGATTTACCTCAGCACATTCTCCAAACTGCTTGCGCCGGGGCTGCGCCTTGCATGGGTGATTGCCCCGCCAAAAGTGATTCGCAAACTGGTGATGACCAAACAGGCGGCAGACCTGCATACTTCGACCTTCAATCAGCATGTTGCCTATGAAGTTGCCAAAGGCGGCTTCCTGGATGATCATGTGAAAGTCATCCGCGCCACCTACAAGGAACGCCGCGACGTGATGATAGAAATGATGGAAGAGATGTTCCCGCCTGAAGTGACCTGGAGCAAGCCCCTGGGTGGAATGTTCCTGTGGGGCGTGCTGCCCGAAAACATTGACGCGGCCGAGGTGTTGAAAGTCGCAGTCGACAGAAAAGTGGCGTTTGTGCCCGGCGCATCCTTCCACCCGAACGGCGGCGGGAAGAACACCATGCGCCTCAACTTCTCTTTCTCGAAGCCGGAAGTCATTCGCGAAGGGATTACAAGGCTGGGGTTGACCTTGAAAGAGGCGTTAGCCACAGAGGAGAAATCGCCGGCGTAGTTGGTAACCGATAATTCAAAAAAGATGACCTGCTTCCTCAAGAGGCAGGTCATCTTTTTTCATCCTTTGTCTTCACTCCTCCACGTAGGGGACGTAATCGGCGCGGGCAATGCCCTGCTTGATGGCGGTCTCTGCCACGGCGCGGGCCACGGCGCGATGGACTTTTTTATCCAGAGGGCTGGGGACGAGTTCGCCGGGCGGAGTCGTATCGGCGATGGTGTGGGCCGCAGCCAGCAGCATTTCGTGGGTGATGCGCGGCGCGTTGGCGTCCACCGCCCCGCGAAAGATGCCGGGGAATCCCAGCACATTGTTCACCGATTTACCGTCCGCCGCGAAAGCCGCGCCGCGTTCCAACGCGACATCAGGATCGATCTCTGCATTTGGGTTCGAGAGCGCGAGGATGATCTGTCCCTTGCGAACCATTTCAGGCTTGATCAAATTCGGCGCGCCGGTGGTGGCAACTACGATGTCGCATTTTTCCATGATCTCTTTCAGGCTGGATTTAATGCCGCCTGCTTTTTCGAATCTATTCAAGGCTTCGGGACTCAAATCTGCCCCGTAAACTGGATTCCCCGTCAGCCTCATCATCATCAACCCGATGGCGTGACCTGCCGCCCCAAGCCCAATCTGCCCGATGACCGCCCTGCTCAAATCGGTTCCCGTCTCGCGGGTGGCGACCAACAGCGCCGCTGTGCTGACCACCGCCGTGCCGTGCTGGTCGTCGTGCATGACCGGGATGTCGAGCATGGCTTGCAGTCTTTCCTCGATTTCAAAACAGCGCGGCGCGGAAATGTCCTCCAGTTGAATGGCGGCAAAGGTCGGCGAGATGGCGGCGACGGCGGCGATGATTTCCTCGGTATCTTTTGTGTTGAGCAAAATCGGAATCCCCGACAGCCCGACGAGCGTCTCCATCAGCATGGCTTTGCCTTCCATCACAGGCATGCTCGCCTGCGGACCGATGTCGCCCAACCCAAGCACCGCCGTCCCATCCGAGACGATGGCAACCATGTGACTGATGCTGGTGTAAAGTCGCGCCTGCGCCGGGTCTTTGGCGATCTTCAGGCAGACCTCTGCCACGCCGGGGGTGTAGACGCGGCGCAAGGTGGTCAGCGAGTCAATTGGGTAGCGTGAGCGGATGGCGATCTTCCCCTTCTGGTGAAGTTCCAGCACTTCGTCGCGGACTTCCAGCACGCGCGTGCCTTCGTTATTCCGCATTGCCTCCAAAATCGCTTCGAAGTGCGCCTCGTCATCGGCGGTGATGGTGATGTCGCGCACCACATTCTGCGAGGTCTCGGTCAGCAGTACAAGGCTGCCGATGCTTCCGCCCGCGTCGGCAATGGCGGTCAACAGTTTGCCCAGCACGCCCGTCTTTTGCGAGTTGCGCACGCGCGCGATGCGCATGAGTTTTCGTTCCCAAGCCATGAAGTCTCCTTTGGTTGTGCGTCAACACAAACGCCGCGAATGAATTTGATTCCTGGTTCTCGAAATCAAAATTCCCTACCCTAGCAAGTCAGTCAACTCCTCAAAACAGCGGATGACCGCGCAATCTGCTTCTGGGAAGAGTTGAATCGGGTCGTAGAGAACAGGGGTCAGCCCGGCGCGGCGCGCGCCCACGATATCGGCAAAATAATTGTCGCCGACGTACATCG
>CAILWD010000079.1 GCA_903837815.1 uncultured Chloroflexota bacterium
GCACCTTGCCAGGATGCTCCAGGATGTCGCTGTACACCGCGCGGAATTTGCGTTCCTGCCATAAATAGTAACTATCCAAAAACCAGAAGATGGCAGTCGGCAGGATTCCCACCAGCGCATAGACATGGTTCTGCTTGTCTGCGTAGATTGCCAGCAGGGCAGAGACAATGGTGATCATCCATCCCTTCATCTGGAAGGAATTGGACCCCATGCGGTTGACGATGTCCTGAATAAATTCAAGGTGTTTGACCGTGTCAGCGGCAAGCCCTTCGTTCGCCTCAATCTTTTTTTGGGGAGACATGGTGTTGTCCTTTCTTGTTTTTTTATTCCGCTTCGGGCTGGGAATCCTACCGCGTGACAGTCGGAAATGCAGAAACGTCAAAACTTGGGTCGAGGATCAGGTTTTTGGCTTCGATCCAGCACTTTGTATGGAAGTACGGATTCATGATCACATACCACCCTGCCACACTGCTCATACCGACAAATTCGACATCCTTGTAACTGCTGATTTGGCTGGATAGTTTATTGCCATCTGCCACGGGGCCCAAATAACATGGCGCGTATTCTGATCCGCCTGCCTCCATTACTTTGGGCATTATAGTAGAAACGGGAGCAGGCGGAACAGTAGGCGTTTCTGTGACCGGCGGTGCGGCGGTAAATGTGGGAGAGGGTGGGGGCGTTGGCGAATATGCTGCCACGGTCTGGGTCATCATCATGGATGCCAGTTCCACCGAGAGCGTCCCGGCAACATCCACAGTGGGGGCAGCGGGCGCTTGCGGCGCGCAGGCGCCCAGCAGGATTGCTGTCAAAGCGATCAAGTATAAAAGTAGATGATACATTCTTCCATCCTCATTACATCGTGGGTTTTTAGCGCGAGTTTGATGCAAGTATATCAAATTCAGAAAACAGAGAGAGAATTCTCCTTGTTATGGCTCCAAGATCCATGCTTCCGCCTCGGAGCCAGCAGGGCAGAACTTTACGCCAGACGGGATGATTACAAGCGCATTTGCCTTCACAATCGACAGCAAGTTGCCAGACCCTTGATGACCGGACAGGAATGCAACACTTCTCCCATTCTCATATTTGAGCGCCGCACGCAGATAACTTTCACGCCCATCCGACTCAATATCTTCGCCCAGTAGAACCCTGGCGCGCATCCTTTTTCTCACATCCCCTCCCGATAACAATTCCAATACAGGCAGGACAAACACCAGGAAACTTACATAAGATGATACCGGATTGCCCGGAAGCCCAAAGAAGGGAATGTTATGGCAAGTACCGAACGCCAACGGCTTGCCCGGACGCATGTCAACCTTCCAAAAGTCCAAACTACCCGTGGCTTCCACAGCGGTTTTGATGTAATCGAATGCCCCCATGCTGACGCCGGCAGAAGAGACAATCAAATCGGGCTGGCTCTCGGCGGCTCGCGACAAAATTTGATGAACCGCCTCCAGGCGGTCGGGCGTCACCCCCAACGATAGGACTTCGCTCCCCGCTTTTTGGGCAAGCGCCGTCAGCATATACGTGTTCGAGTCGTAGATTTTTCCGGGGAGAAGGGGGCTATCCAGCGGAAGGAGTTCGTCGCCGCTGGAGATGATCGCAATTTTGGGCTTTCTGCGCACAGGCACAGAGGCAACGCCCAGCATGGCCAGCATCCCGATGTCCTGTGGGCGTAGGACTCTATCCTCTGAGAAAATTTTCTGTCCGCGCGAGATATCTGACCCAAGACGGCGGATATTTCCTCCATGTTCAACGGCTCTAAATACTTTTACCATATCTGGGACGCTGTCTCCCAATGCCTGCTGGCTGGCGTCTGTATCTTCAACCATGACGATTGTATTTGCGCCGTTTGGGATTGGCGCGCCAGTCATGATGCGCGCGGCTTGACCTTGGGATATGTCAGTTTCCACCACGTTGCCGGCAGGAACATCTGCTACAACTTTCAGCGAAACCGGGTCGTTTGCCCCGGCTGAGGCTATATCCACTGCCTGTAAGGCGAACCCATCCACAGCGGAGTTGTCGAAGAGAGGGAGGTCTATTTCAGAATAAATGGACTGGGTCAATACGCGCCCCAGAGCGGCGCCCAGCGGAATGAGTTCCGTTTCCAACGGTTTAAAATGGGAGAGGATGCGCTGTTGCGCTTTTTGAACGCTGATCATATAAAAAATTATATCTGAAAGTTGACATGTGCGAAAGCAAGGCGCAATATCGGGCAGACTATTTTCCCGCGCTTGGGTGTGGCGCAGCCGAAATACTTTGCTATAATCCCTCCCATGATTTACCTTGACTACGCCGCCACGACCCCCGTTCATCCGCGTGCGCTCGAAGCCATGTTGCCGTACTTCCGTGAGACGTTTGGCAACCCGTCGTCCATCCATCGTTTTGGACAAAAAGCCGAGTCTGCGCTGGAGATGGCGCGGGAGAAGGTTGCCGCCGTTTTGCATTGCCGCCCCGATGAAATTCTCTTCACCTCCTGCGGCTCCGAGTCGGATAACCTTGCCTTGCGTGGGGGAGCGCTGGCGCGGCGCAAAGCCACAGGCGCGGCGAAAATTCTCACCGCCAAAAACGAACATCACGCCGTCAGCCGTACCGCCGAACAACTGGAAAAAGAATACGGTTTCTCGGTCAACTGGTTGGCGCTGGACGAACACGGCGCAGTCACGCCGACTTCCTTCAAAGACTCTCTGACATCGGAAACTGCGCTGACTTCGGTGATGTACGCCAACAACGAAATCGGTACGGTCAACCCGATTGCCGACCTCGCTTTGTTTGCGCGTAGCCAGAATGTGGCGTTTCACACGGACGCAGTTCAAGCCGCCGCTTATCTCGATGTGAACGTCCAAACCCTCGGCGTGGATTTGATGTCGCTGGGCGGGCACAAGTTTTACGCGCCGAAAGGGGTGGGGGCGTTGTATGTCCGCAAGGGGACGGGGTTGATTCCGCACCTGACGGGGGGCGGGCAGGAGTTCGGTCTGCGGGCGGGGACGCAGAACATCCCGTACATCGTCGGCTTTGCCGAGGCGCTTCACCTCGCCGCCGAAGAACGCGAGTCCCGCACGGCGCATGTCAAACCACTGCGCGACCACATCATCGGACAGGTTCTCGAAATCATCCCAGACTCGCAACTGACGGGACATCCGCAAAACCGTTTGCCCAATCATGCCTCCTTCGTCTTCAAAGATGTGGATGGCAACTTCCTCCTGCAACTTCTCGACTCGGCGGGCTTCGCCTGCTCCTCTGGCTCCGCCTGCAAAACGGGCAACCCCGAACCGAGCGAAGTCATCTCCTCCCTCGGCTTCTCCCGCGACTGGGCGCTTGGTTCCCTGCGTATCACCCTCGGCATGGACTCCACTCCCGAAGGCGTCGAATCCTTTTTGAAGACCCTGCCCGCTCTGGTGGACAAGGCGCGAAAGATAAACCACTAACTTGTTTCCCTGTGTACCTGTTTACCTATTCACCTAACCCTTGAAAACCCAAATCATTACCCTCGAATCACACGATGACCTCATCTCTGTCCGCGATAAATTATCGTGGGCGAAGACGCCGCGCATTTTGCTGGTTGTGCCGAAGTACGCCAAGGTCAACCTGCGTGTGCTGGACTTGAAGGTCTTACAGCGTCACGCCGATTCGCTGGGGGCGCAGTTGGGACTGGTCACCCGCCGCCTGAAAGTAAAACACGACGCCGAGTCGCTGGGCATTCCCGTCTTCCCTTCGACCACGAAAGCGCAGCGCGAACAGTGGGTGGAACCCGCTCCAAGAAAACAACGCGTCCCGCGTCCGCCGCGCCGTGACTTGCGTGTTCTTCGCGAACAAGCCTACGAAAAAGAAGCCGCATGGCGCACCTCTTTGCTCGGTCGGATTCTGACCTTCACGGCTGGCGTGCTGGCGGTCTTGGTTCTGGCAGGATTATTCGTCCCACGCGCAACGCTCACGCTTCATCCTGAATCCAAAACCCAAAGCGTGGTCATCCCCGTCGCAGCGAGCGAATCCACTGCGGGCGTGTCGCTTGCGGGTTCGATTCCCTCGCAGAAAACAGAATCAACTGTCAGCGTGGAACAATCGCTTGCGGTGGTCAGCGAAATCTCCGTTCCCAAATCCAAAGCGAAAGGTGTCGCCCAGTTCACCAATCTAAGCCAAAACGAGGTGACCATCCCTGCTGGGACTTTGGTGGTGGCGGACGCCATGCGCTTCGTCACGCTCAAAGAGTCGCGCCTGCCCGCGAGCGACGAGTTTGTGGAAGTTCCCATCGAGGCGCTGGAGGCGGGCGAACAAGGCAACGTGGACGAGGCGGCGATTCAATCTGTGGAAGGGTCGCTGGGTTTGCTGATTGCCGTGACCAACCCCAAGCCGACGGCGGGCGGCTCGAACCTGATGACCGTTGGCGCGACGGACGAAGACCGCGCCAAACTGCGCGAGGTGGCAGTGGAAAATTTACTGCGGCAGGCAGAGGCGCAACTGCGCGGACAACTGGGCGATGACCTGCTGTTGGCGGATACCGTCGAGCCTGTGGAGGTTGTCGAGGAGGTTTCGACCCCTGCGGCGGGCGAACCCGGCAAAACGCTGACCTTGAAAATGACCGTGAAATTTTCGGCGCGATATGTGGCGGCAGATGACCTGCGGCAGTTGTCGCTGGCGGCGTTGAACGCGGCGGTGGATGAAGGCTTCCAGCCGTCTGCCGCGCCGACTTACAAAGTGGTGGGCGACCCGTTCACCGACAGCGTGGGCGTGAGCCATTTTGACCTGGAAGTGACCCGCCCCCTGCTGAGAAAAATTGACCCGCTCCAAGTCTTCTCCCTCACACGCGGACTCCCGCCCGAATCCGCGCAAGCCAAACTTCAAACTGAATTCGCGCTGCGCCAATCTCCCCAAATCGCGCTTACGCCTTCATGGTATCCCTGGCTTCCGTTGATTCCGTTCAATGTAGTCGTGGAGGCAAGGTGAGGAAGTGGACAGGTAAATAGGTACACAGGTAATCAGGTAAACAGGTAAATCGGTTTGTTCATGTGTACCTGTCTACCTTCCCTCCTAATTACCCAATTACCTAATTACCTAATCACTTATCCCCCCATGCGTATCCTCTCCATCGACCACGGTGAAAAAAGAATCGGCGTTGCCCTCAGCGACCCAACGGCGACGATTGCCAGTCCGCTGAAAGTGATCGAGCACATCTCCCGCGCCATCGACGCGGCGCAAGTTGCCGACCTCGCCGCGCAAAACGACGTGGGTTTGATTATCGTCGGGCAGTCTTTTGATGAAGACGGCAACCCCAACCCTGCTGGTCGCCGCGCCGCCCGCTTTGCCGATGAACTCAAAAACCAAACAAACATCCCCGTCCAACTTTGGGACGAATCGTTCAGCACGCAAGATGCCCGCGCCGCTCGCATTCAACTTGGCGGCTCCCGCAAAAAACGCGCAGGTCATCACGACGCCTTTGCCGCGGTGGTGATTTTGCAGTCGTATCTTGAAGAAGGTAGACAGGTAGGCAGGTAAATAGGTAGACTTTCGACCTTTGACCTTTGACATTTTTCACGCGAAGCGTTCATCCTTCATCCTTCATAATTCATCCTTTCCCCCCATGCGTCGTTCACTCCTTATCCTTGCCCTTCTTGTCCTTGCA
>CAILWD010000080.1 GCA_903837815.1 uncultured Chloroflexota bacterium
AAGAGCGCCAAGGAAACATTTGGAAGTCTTTGTGTTCTTCGCGGACTTAAGTAGTCGGCTATAAATAATTAGAATTCCGTCATTGCGAGCCGCGTTCGCTGCGGCGAAGCAATCCCAGACTTTGCGAGAGATTGCTTCGTCGGGGAAAGCTCCCTCCTCGCAATGACGACAATCTTTTTTCTAAATTCTTTCGGCCGACTACTTAGCGGTGAAAATTTTAGAATTTTGAGTTAGGAAAATACCTTGAAGAAAAATACCTTTCATTTGGTCTCCCTCGGTTGCGCAAAAAATACAGTGGATTCTGACTCGATGGCGCAGTTGCTCCTTCGTGACGGCTATCGCGCGGTGGATGAACCCGACAAGGCGGCAGTGTTGATCGTCAATACCTGCGGATTCATCGGCCCCGCGAAAGACGAGTCATATCAGGTTTTGGGGGAACTGGCACAGGGCAAGCGCAAGGGTCAGGTGCTGATCGCGGCGGGATGTCTGACTCAGCGTTACGGGGTGGAGGTGGCGCAGAAAGTCCCCGGCGTGGATGGGATTCTTGGCACGCGGCGCTGGATGGATATTTTGCAGGTGGTGGCTGAACTCCGCTCAGGAACTCACCCCGAACCTGTATATCACCTGCCCGAAGCCGCAACCGTCGGCTCCGACGAAAACGACGCCCTGCGGGTCAGCGTGGCGGGAGCAAGCGCCTACCTCAAAGTGGCAGACGGTTGCCGCCGCCCGTGCGCATTTTGCGCCATTCCGCTGATCAAAGGCACGGCGGTTTCGCGTCCCATCGAAGCCATCATCCACGAGGCGCGGGTCCTGCGTGACTCAGGCGTCCGCGAGTTGATTTTGATCGCGCAGGATACGACCGATTACGGTCACGACTTGGGGATGAAGGATGGGCTGGCAGTTTTGCTGGAGCAATTGACCGAGTCTGTGCCGGACATGGATTGGATTCGTGTGATGTATTCCTACCCTGGGTATGTCACAGACCGGCTGATTGAAGTGATGGCGACCCGCAAACAGGTTTTGCCCTACCTCGACATTCCCCTACAACATGCCCACCCGGAAACCTTGAAACGCATGAAACGCCCGTCTAACATTGACTGGGTTCACAAGACGCTCGGCAAAATGCGGACCGCGATGCCCGACCTCGCCATTCGCACAACGTTCATCGTCGGTTATCCCGGTGAGACGGATGCGGAATTCCAAGCCTTGTATGACTTCGTGAACGAAATCCGCTTCGACCGCGTGGGCGCCTTCCAGTTTTCCTTCGAGCCGGGGACAACGTCTGCGCCGTTGGGCGACCCGATCCCAGCCGAAGTCAAGCAGGGGCGTTATGAGCGGCTGATGGAACTTCAACAGAATATTTCGCTGCAGGTGAATCAATCCCATGTCGGCAGGACGCTGGACGTGTTGGTCGAAGGATTCGACAACGGGCTGTCCATCGGTCGTTCCTATCGCGACGCGCCCGAAATCGATGGGATGGTCTTTATCGAGGGAAAGGCAAAGGTGGGGGAGATTGTCCCCGTCAGAATCACGGGCGCAATGACCTATGATTTGACGGGCGTACTGGCAAATAAAAAGGCTCCATCGGGGGCTTAGCCTCCGATGGAGCAATTGAGTTTACGAAGCCCTTGCGAAAGCGGTGGCTCCCAGAATCAGGGCGGAGAGGAACAAATTCACGCGCAGTAGAATCAACTCGCGGCGTTGCAACTTCGCCAGTTCGCCCTCGTCCGCAGATTCCTTTTTCAGCAGAATGCGATGGATGGCGGGCAAAACTTCCCACGTCTGAACCGCGCTGGTGACCGCCAGAATCACAGACAGGCTGTGCTTGATCAAAATGGATAGCGACCACTGTGTGCTGGCGTTCAGAAATCCGTCATAGTGCGGGTTCGTGCTGAGTTGGAATAGTCCCGTTGCGACCAGCAGCCCCATGCTGAACCAGGCAAGCGGTTCGAGCCTTTTTTGCAGGGCAGAGATGAAACCGATTTGGTCGACCAGTTTCAGGGCTTTGGCGGCAGGCAGGACGAGCAGGTTGATGGCGGCGAGGCTTCCGATCCACACGACGGTTGCAAGCATGTGCAGCCAGTAGATCAGCGCCATCACCCAGGCGGGCGGAGGGGTCATGGGGTGGCGGCGGTTGGGGCTTCGGTGGCGGCGGGAGCGGCAGGGACTTCTGTGGGCGGGTAGCAGGTTCGCTGTGCTTCCCCGGAATTCGAAGCCGCTTCATTATCCAAATTGCCGTATCCAGCCGCGACCTGGTATTGGTCATACGCGGCGCAATAATCGCCCAGGTCGAAGAGGAAATCACCGTAGCGCATGGCTGAAAATTGCAGGCGCGCCGAAGCGGTCATGGTCCCGTCCCACATGGAGGGCCAGCCGACGCCAACCTGGCTGAAATAGTTGTAGGCTTGTTTCCAGTCCAGTTCCCAAAAACTCGCGCCGATGGTATACATGCGCGCGCCTTCGCGCAGTTGGACAGCCGTGTTGTCGAGCGGTCCAAAGCGTTCGGCAAGGGTCAGGTAGTAGATGCCGCCTTCGAGGTTGCCCTGCTGGGTGATGAGCGCATGGCCGTGGTTGCGGAGGGCGAAATAATACATCCCGTCCACCTGCGCGGTTTTGTAGGACGGATCAAGTTTGCGGATGCTGTCCAGCGCGACAAGGGCGTTTGCCCACTCTTGCGACTGAATTAACTGTTGGGCGCGCTGATAGGCGCTTTCTGCTCCGCTGAAATCGGGGGTGGAAGTCAAGGTGGGTGCGGGGGTGGCGGTGGGAATGGAACTTATCACGAGAACTTCCGTCAGTTTTTCCTGCGCGCCGGGGAATTCCGGTCTTTTCGAGATGATGTATTGCAGGCGCTGGATGGCGGCATCGTAGCGCTTGAACTCGATGTCTACCAGCGCGAATTGGAACTGCTCCGATACCTGCTGGTCTACAATGGAGTCTTGCGCATACTTTCGGTCTTCGATGCCGGCTGTGTATCCGCCGTAACCGCCCGTGCCAATCAGCAGGAGAAATCCCACCATGCCGATGAGAATCGAAAGCCAGCGTCGCGATTTTTTCTTGATCGGCTTGATGGGCTGGGTGTCGTCCAGTTGGGGTTCGGGAGGCGTAAGGGGTTGTGTGTTTTCGGTTTGTTCTGACATGAAGATAATTATACTTCCGTTTATTTGGCCCCAAAGATGAAACCGGGTCTCTGGGAGTTCCCGTGGGGCCTGAGTTTACAATTTCAACAACATTTTGGCATCCGACCAGACGATGACCAGGGCGATGATTCCGCCGGCGACCATGCCGATCATTGCAGTGGAGATGGCTCCGCCGGGCAGGTAGACCGCCAACCCGTAAGCGGATACTCCGCCGACGACTGCCGCGACCAACCCGCGAACCACCGACCCACCGACGTGGATGGGTTCATGCGTCCGCTTCGAGAGCCAGCCGAAGAGGATGATGGCTTCGATGAGCAGGGCGATTTCGGCAAAGGCGATGATTGGCGCGCCGATTTCCTTGAAGAAGGTCAGCCCGACGAAACCAATTCCCAAAAACATCGCGAGACGCAAAATGACCGCGTAGAGCGGGAACAGCGGTTCCTTGCGGGCGTAGAAGGCGCGAGCCGCAATCTCGTGGATGGTGAAGCCGGTCAGGGTTAGCAGGTAGGCGCGGGTGGTCCATGTGACCAGTGTGGAGGTGGCTTCGTCGAAGCCGAAGACGGCGCGCACCAGTGGGTGGATTCCCGCCGCCATGACTGCGGCAATCGGGATGGTGAGCGCAATCAAAACCCGCAGGGCGCGTTCGATGGTGGCGCGGAATTCGTGCCAGTTTCCTTTTGCCGCCAGTTCCGAAAGCGCGGGCAGCATGGCGGTGGCGATTGCCGTGCCGAGGATGGTTTCGGGCACTTGCATGATCATCCAGCCGTAGGTCAGCGAAGTGACCGCGCCGACCTGGTCGAGCCGCGAGGCGAGATTATCCCGCGCCAGCACGATAATTTGAATCCCGCCCATGGTCAGCAGGCGCGGAGCCATCAACTTGAGGGCTTCGACCAGACCCGTGTGACGCAAATCCAGCGCGGGGGTCCAGCGGAATCCAAACTTGAAGAGCATCGGCACTTGAATCAGCAGGTGCATTGCCGCGCCGATGATGACGCCGTACACCAATCCGCGAATGCCGAAGCGCGGCACGAGAAAAACCGCGCCGAAGATTTGCCCGATGTTGTACATGCTTGGCGCCATTGCGGGGAAGACGAAATGCTGATTCGCCTGGAGCGACGCCATCACCAATCCGCTGATGGAGAAGATGATGGTGCCGACCAGATTGAGCCGCATCAGGTCTGCCAGCAGAACGCGCTGTTCTTCGCCGAAGCCCGGCGCA
>CAILWD010000081.1 GCA_903837815.1 uncultured Chloroflexota bacterium
CCAGTTGGTGAGCATGCCGCCCATCCAGCGTTCGGTGACATAGGGCATCCCGCAACGGTTGGCTTCTTCTGCCACAGTTTCCTGCGCCTGACGTTTGGTGCCGATAAACATGACTGTGCCGCCGGCCGCAACCGTGTCACGGACGGTGTTGTATCCTTGATTAAGCAACTTGACGGTTTGCTGCAGATCGATAATGTGGATGCCGTTGCGCTCCGTGAAGATGTACGGTTTCATACGGGGGTCCCACTTGTTGGTGCGATGCCCAAAGTGGACTCCGCTCTCAAGCAGGGCTTTCATGGAAATGACTGCCATTGTTACTCCTTTTGTGCTGTTCCCAAACGCGCAATGGGCGTGGAACAGAGTGGGTTTAGCGGGGATTCGTACCCGCTCAGGGACGCTTTTGCCCGTCCCAGGCAAGATGTGCCTTTTTCAAGGCGGCGCGATTATACCACAGGAATTTTGGCATAATGCTATACTTGGAAAAACCTTTTGGGCTTTCGAGCGCGTCACATCAATCGTTTAGAGCCTCAAACATCTGCTTGAAGCCGCGTCATTCCGCCTTGAATTAAACCAGAAGTGTCCGAATTTGGGGAAAGTTGTCCGCGAAGGCGGTTACTTTCCTCCTTTATTTTTTAGGTAAAAAGCAGTTTAATTGTCAACAACTATGCATGAATTACCCGTCACCGAATCCCTCTTGAAAATCGCTTTGCAACATGCCGAAAAGGCAAACGCCAGGCGCATCACCGACCTGCACATCGTCATGGGCGAACTCGCCACGATGGTGGATGACTCGATCCAGTTTTACTGGGAGATCATCGCCAGGGAAACCATTGCCGAACAGGCGAAACTGCATTTCCGCCGCATCCCTGCCGAACTGCAATGTATGACCTGCTTCGAGAAATATCATCCCACCGACAAGGAACTGATCTGCCCGAAGTGTCACGGAGTCGGCGCAAAGGTTATTGCTGGTGAGGAATTCAGGTTGGAATCCATTGATGTAGAATGAGGGAAGGTAGACAAGTAGTTGGAGAACCCATGACCCAAAATATCCCGATTGTAGAAAACATCCTCAACGCCAACGACAAACTGGCGCAGACCAACCGCGCGCGCCTTGACGCGGCGGGAGTCTTTTCCATCAACATCCTTGCTTCGCCTGGTGCGGGCAAGACTTCGCTCATCGAGCAGACCCTGCCCCTGCTGAAAGATAAACTGCGCGTCGCTGCCATTGACGGCGACATCGCCACCTCAATTGACGCCGACCGCGCCGCCGCCGCTGGAGCGGGAGCCGCCATCCAAATCAACACAGGCGGAGATTGCCACCTCGACGCGGTCATGCTGTTTGGCGCGCTCGAACAACTCGACCTGACGCAGTTCGACCTGCTCATCGTTGAAAACGTCGGCAACCTGGTCTGCCCTGCCAATTTCAAACTTGGCACGCATAAAACCGTCCTCGTGGCATCTGTCCCCGAAGGCGACGACAAACCCTACAAATATCCTGGCACTTATCGCGGCGTGGATGCGCTGGTGGTCAACAAGATCGACCTGCTGCCCTACGTCAACTTCCGCATGGATTACTTCCAGCAGGGCGTGCAAGTCCTCAACCCCGGCGTCACCACCTTCCCACTCTCTTGTCGCACAGGCGAAGGCTTGGATGCGTGGGTGGAGTGGCTCATTCAAAACGCAAAGCATAATTAGTAACTGGTAATTACCATTCTCCCCATGCAAGGCGCAAAAATCCACATCACTGGTATTGTACAAGGGGTCGGCTTCCGACCCTTTGTTTATAACCTTGCGACTCGCCTCGAACTCAAAGGCTGGGTAAACAACACTTCGGCGGGAGTGGATGTTCATGTCGAGGGGGGTGAAGAGATTGTCCAAGCCTTTATCGAGAAATTATCGAGTGAAAAACCTGCGCTGGCGGTTATTGACCAAATCACGGTGCGGGATGCTACGCCCGAAAATTTCACAACCTTCGACATTCAACATTCGACTGCCATCGAAGGCGCGTTCCAGCCCATCTCACCAGACGTCACCATTTGCCCTGACTGCCTGCGCGAGATGCTCGACCCCAACGACCGCCGCTATCGCTATCCCTTCATCAACTGCACCAACTGCGGACCACGATTCACTATCATCAAAGACATTCCGTATGACCGCCCGAAGACCACGATGGCGGGATTTCCGTTATGCCCTGATTGCGAGCGAGAATACAAAGACCCAACGAACCGAAGGTTTCATGCCCAGCCTGTGGCGTGCCCTGTGTGTGGACCACAA
>CAILWD010000082.1 GCA_903837815.1 uncultured Chloroflexota bacterium
CGCCGCTGCTTCGGGTGACACGTGACCAATGCACGCGCCGCGCGTCCCGCCGCTGAAACGCCCGTCGGTGATGAGCGCCACCTTGTCGCCGAGTCCCTGCCCCATGATTGCTGCCGTCGGCGAGAGCATTTCCTGCATTCCGGGTCCGCCCTTGGGACCTTCGTAGCGGACAACAACCACATCCCCCGCCTTGACCTGACCTGCCAAAATCCCAGCCATTGCCTCATCCTGCGATTCGAAAATCACAGCGGGACCTTCAAACTTCATCATCGCTTCGCTCACGCCGCCAACCTTGACTACCGCTCCTTTGGGCGCGAGGTTGCCGAACAAAATCGCCAGTCCGCCGCGTTTCGAATGAGCGTTGTCGTACCTGCGAATGACCTCTTCATCTTTGATTTCCGCGCCTTTGATGGATTCGCCCAAGGTCGTGCCGCTGACCGTGATGCGATCCATGTGCAGCATTCCCGTCCCGCGCTGGACTTCATTCAAAATGGCGGGGATGCCGCCCGCGCGATGCACATCTTCCATGTGCCACTTGCCCGCGGGGCTGACCTTGCAGATGTGCGGGACTTTGTCAGCGACGGAATTAATTCTTTCCAGCGGATAATTCACCTCGGCTTCGTTCGCCAATGCTAGTGTGTGCAAAACGGTATTCGATGAACCGCCCATCGCCATGTCCAAAGCAAAAGCGTCGTCAACGGCGTCGGCGGTCACGATGTCGCGCGGTTTGATGTCCCGTTCGAGCAGGGTCATGATTTGCGCGGCGGCTTTCTTTGCCAAAGCCTCGCGTTCGGGAGTCTTCGCCAAGGCTGAGCCGTTGTAGGGCAAAGCCAAGCCGATGACTTCCATCAGGCAGTTCATCGAGTTGGCGGTGAACATCCCGGAGCAGGAACCGCAGGAGGGACAGGCAAATTTTTCCAAAATAGACAAACGCTTCTCATCAATCTTCCCCGCTGACAATGCCCCCACGCCTTCAAAAACGGAAATCAAATCAATCGTCTCGCCGTCGGGAGTTTTTCCCGCCGCCATCGGTCCGCCAGAGACGAAGATGGTGGGGATGTTCACCCGCATGGCGGCGTTCAACATCCCAGGCACGATCTTGTCGCAGTTGGGGATGCAGACCATCGCGTCGAATCTGTGGGCTTCGATCATCGTCTCGACGCAGTCCGCAATCAATTCGCGGGAGGGCAGGGAGTACTTCATTCCCGCATGACCCATCGCGATACCGTCGTCCACGCCGATGGTGTTGAACTCGAACGGCACCCCGCCCGCCGCGCGGACCGCGTCCTTGACCATCTTGCCGAACTCCTGCAAATGCACATGCCCGGGGACAATATCCACGTAGGAATTAACAATTGCTATAAACGGTTTCTTGAAATCGTCTTCCTGTACACCTGTGGCGCGCAGCAACGCACGGTGCGGCGCTTTTTCATAACCTTTCTTGACTGTATCCGAACGCATAAGGCTCCTTTGTTTTTGACCGGGGACAATGGACGGGGGACGGTGTTTGACGGTCTACGGTCTGTCATCTTCGGTCTGCATTTAGCATATAAAAAGAGCCGCCCTCGGTTAGGGCGGCTCTTGTGCTACTATCCAGTGATTTTATTTTGTTCTCACTCTCACTTTTGCCATCCTAACCGAAAACGGGTCCTTAAGAAGGACCGAAATAATGACGACAATAAGCAAGAGGGAAAACAGAGTTGTGTTCATGGGCTTGTGATATTTCGCCCGATTATAGGCAGAAACGAGAATCCGTCAAGGGCGTGATAGAGGAGAATTTTTGTTGACAAATGCAAACTCCCATAGTAATATTTGCCCCGCTCACCCCCAAGCCGAGGTAGCTCAGTGGTAGAGCAGGGGACTCATAAGCCCTTGGTCGGGAGTCCAAATCTCCCCCTCGGCACACTGTTTCCTAGTGAAACACTCTTCCTATATATGGTGGTCTCTAGACGAAGGAGATCACCATGTATTCGTTAAAACCACAAGACCAGGGGCTTATCACACTTTCCCAACAGGATTATCTGCCCCTTATGGTCGAGTCTTTTCTGATCGACCGCAGGTCACAAAGCCTGTCCCCCGACACCATTGAACTCTATACCAAGAAGCTGCAATACTTCCTAAAGTATTGCGAGAGACAGGCACTGACGCAAATCTCGCAACTCACTTCGGATTTCATTCGCAGATATTTGCTTGAACTTTCCGAGACGCACAA
>CAILWD010000083.1 GCA_903837815.1 uncultured Chloroflexota bacterium
CGTTCATCGTGCGATCTCCTTAGGCTCTGAAATGATCGTAAATCTGGTGATTGACCGGCTTGAGGACCGGGTAAAGTTGTTTGTAGATTTGATACCAATCGGCATACTTAGGAGCAAGCTGCGAGTCTGGTTGATAGGTCTTGCCTTTTTTGTAAACGCGCTCGAAGGCGTCCTGTTCATCGCGATACAGCCCAACCCCGATCCCGGCGAGAATGGCTGCGCCGAGGGGCGTGGCTTCCTCCACTTCGGGGACTTCGATGGGCAGCCCGGTGACATCCGCCTTGTTCTGCATCCAGAACGAATTGCGGGTCGCGCCGCCGACCACGATGAGGCGATCTGCTTCGATGTCCGCGCCTTTTTTGAGGGAGGTCATGATGTCGAGGACTTGATAATCCAAGCCTTCGATGACGGCGCGGAGCATGTCGCCGCGTTGAACGAAATTGCTCAAGCCGACGAAGGCTCCCAGCGAACGGGCGTCCACAACAGGACAGCCCGCCGCGGACATGTGCGGCAGGAACATCGCGCCGCGCGCGCCGGCAGGGGAGGCAGAGGCTTCCGCCATGAGGTAATCCCAATCCACGCCGCCTTCTTTTTCAGCTTTCTGCTGTGCTTCAAATCCATATTCCTTGCGATACCATTCAAGCATGTCGGCGGCAACCGCGCCGCCCCAAATGGCGTAGGCATCGCGGGCGACGTGGGTTTCGACAGTCACGCCCAGCCTCTGCACTTCGGGAGTCAGCACGGGCGTGGGAATGTTCGCAAGGACGATCTCCCAGGTGCCGGTCACATCGAGGACGACGCCGGGCTTGAAGGCTCCGACCGGCAGGGCGCTGCACAAATAATCGTGACCGCCCAACACAACCGGCGTCCCAACCGGCAGCCCCGTCGCTTCGGACGCATTCGGCGTGACCTCGCCCAACAACGTTCCACTGGGATAGGCGTCACACAACAATCGCCGCTCGATTCCCGCTTGTGACAGGATTTCCTCCGACCAGTCCCGTTTGCGCTGGTCGAAGAGAAGGGTGCAGGAAGCCATGGTGTAATCGGTTGCGCGGCGTCCGCAGAGCATGAAGTTCAAAAAGTCTTCGATCAACAGCCATTTGTCGGCGCGGGCGAGAATGCCGGGTTCGTGTTCCGCCATCCACAACAGACGCAGGGCGGTGCTGAATCTCCAAAGTGTGTTGCCGCCCGTGCGAAAGGTATTTTCCGCGCCGATGTTTTTCTCCCACCATTGCAATTGCGCCTCGGTGCGCGGATCATGCCAACTGATGAATGGATAAAGCCAGTTGCCCTTTTCATCGATGGGGACGCCGTCCATGCCCATGCCGGTGACAGCCACCGCCTTGATGTGGCGCGGGTCATCCAGTTTGGAAACAGCTTCCTTCATGGCTTCCGCCGCGCCGCCCCAGATTTGCTCCGGCTGCCAGACCGTCCATTCGGGATGATCAGGATACGGGTTGAAACGTTCCGTCGGGCGCGAACCACTGGCGACGACATTGCCAGCGAGGTCATAGATCACGCATTTGAGACTGGTCGAACCGAGGTCGATTCCTGCGAGGTAATCCATTTGTCATCTCCTGTGTCAATAGAATCCGCTAATTCTTTCTAAATCTGTGCTGGTCAAGGGTTGGCTTTATACATCTTGAACCACTGAGACGCGGAGGCACTGAGAAGAAAAAGGCAGAACTCCGCGTCTCTGTGTCTCCGTGGTAAAAGTTTTTGGTTCAACCTTTATATCTGACCAAAACAAATTCTTTTTAAATCCGCGCAGATTGGCGTAGATTGGCGGAGGACTAATTTAAATTTGTTTCCAGGTCTCCAGCAGGTGCGCGATGTCGTCGAAGATCATATCGGCTTGGTAGGCTTCGGCTTCGGCGCGGTCGGAGGAACCGGATAGGACGCAAATGGTGGTGATCCCAGCCCGCTTGCCGCCGAGGATGTCGGTATCGGCGCGGTCGCCAATGGCAGCCGTCGTTTCAGGAACGGCTTTCATTTGCTCCATCGCCAGTTGATACATGGTCGGCTCCGGCTTGCCGATGGCTTGCGGCTTGGTCTCGGAAGCGGTTTCGAGCGCGGCGATCATCGCGCCTGTGCCGGGCAGGAGACCTTCTTCGGTGGGATTGGTCGGGTCGAGGTTGGTGGCAATGAAGCGGGCGCCGCCGCGAATCAACAGGGTGGCGCGCTTGAGCTTTTCGAAGGTGACTTCCCTGTCCATGCTGGCGACAACGAGTTGGACATCCTCGTCAGCTAAAACAAAACCTTCTTCGGTCATGGCTTGTTTGAGGGCAGGCATCCCGAAGACGTGGGCGCGAGTCCCGCGCGGATATTCGCGTGCCAGGAATCGCGCCGTCGCCTGCCCCGAAACCAAAACTTCAGACGGGGATACCTTGACGCCCATGCGTTCCAGCTTGGCGGCATAATCCTGCGGTGTGCGGGTCGAGTTGTTTGTGGCAAGGGTAAACCGAAGAGAACGTTCGCGAAGAAAAGCGAAGAACTCTTGCAGGCGCGGCGCAGGCTGGTCGCCCAAATACAGGACGCCGTCCATGTCGATGATGAGGTGTTTGATGGTTTGTAATGAGGGCATTATGGTTTCCCGTTAAAAAAGTTGACAGCCACTAGCGAGGTGACTGTCAACTGGATTAAATCAACAGGTACGGGTTTTCCAACGCGGCTTTCAAGTCGGCGAGGAAACGCGCCACGGTTGCGCCGTCGGCGATGCGATGATCGGCGCAGGCGGTGATCTCCATCATCGGGCGGAATACGATTTGACCGTCAAGTTGAACAGGCGTATCCACCATTTTGCCCACTGCCAAAATCGCGGCTTCGGGCGGGTTGATGATTGCGGTGAAAGACTCGATGCCGTACATTCCCAAATTGGAGATGGTGAAGGTGCTGCCGGTCATTTCGGAAGTCGTCAGGCGGCGGCTCCTGGCTCGTTCGGTCAGGTCAGCCAACGCCGTCACGACCTGTCCCAAACTCTTACTTTGGGCTTCGCGGATCACCGGCACGATCAAGCTATCTTCCACGCTGGTGGCAATGCCGAGGTGGACATCGTCCCAAAGGATGATATTCCCATCAGCGAGTGACGCATTCAAGTAGGGATGTTTTGGCAGCACGACTGCAACCGCGCGCGCCAGAATCGCAGTGTACGAAACACGCTGTCCCGTTTGAGCCTGCAAGGGTTCCAGCACCCGCTCGCGCAGGCGGATAACTTCGGTCATGTCCACCCGCAGAGACAGGTGGATGTGCGGAGCAGTGAACGCGCTTTGCGCCATGCGTTCGGCAATGACTTTGCGCGCGCCCGAAATCGGGATGACCTGCTTGCGGCGGGCATCTGGCAATGGGACGGCAGACTGGACGAGAGGCTGCGGCGTCACGACAGGAGTCGATACAACGGGGACAGTTGGGCTTGTTGACCCAGTCGCCTGTGGCTTTTGATAAGCCAGCACGTCGGCTTTGTGAACCCGTCCGTTGGGACCCCGCCCCGGAATCTGGCTCAGGTCCACGCCGAGTTCCTCCGCCATGCGGCGGGCAACCGGGGTGGCGCGTACCTTGTCCGATCCAACCGAGGGAACGGGCGTCGCAACCACTTCAACTTTCGCTTCGACCTTTGCGGGAGCGGGAGCGGCAGGCTGGGGCGCGGCTTTGGACGGCAGGTTTTCGCCGGGCGCAAGGATGTAGGCAATGGTTTCAGTGACCGGGATCACGTCGTCGGGCTTGGCAGTGACCCCCGCCAGAATGCCATCCGCCGGGGACTCAACTTCGATTGCCGCCTTCTCGGTGATGATGACGAAGAGCGGATCGCCCTTGCTTGCCTGCCCGCCTTCCTTGACAAGCCACTCGACGAAAGTCCCCGTCTCCATGACCATGTCCACTTTGGGCATGATGACTTCGGTTGGCATGGCTACTTCCCTTCCTTTGCCAGCGCGCGCGCAGCGGCAACAATATCTTCCACCTGCGGCACGGCGGCGCGTTCGAGATTCCGATTGTAAGGAATTGGAATATCCTTCCCGGCAATCCGTCGAATGGGGGCATCGAGATAATCGAAAGCTTCACTTGCGGCAATCACGGCAGCCAATTCGCCGCCAAACCCGCCGGTGACCGGCGCTTCGTGGGCGATCAACACCCGTCCCGTCTTGGCGACCGAGCGGATGATCGTATCCTTGTCGAGGGGTTTCAAACAGCGCGGATCCACCACTTCGACTTCGATTCCCTCGGCAGCCAGTTTTTCTGCGGCTTCGAGCGCGCGCGGAACCATGATCGAATAGGCAATAATTGTCAGGTCGCGCCCCTCTCGCTTGACCTCCGCAGATTGCAACGGAATGGAATAGGATTCTTCAGGAACATGTCCCTTCATGCGGTAAAGCAGTTTGTGTTCCATGAAGAGCACGGGGTTGTTGTCGCGGATGGCAGAGATGAGCATCCCCTTGGCGTCGGCTGGGGTGGAGGGAGCCATCACCTTGATGCCGGGCACGTTCACGAACCAGGCTTCGAGGCTTTGAGAATGCTGCGCGGCAGCGCCTGTGCCTGAACCGGAGGGAGCGCGGATGACCATCGGAATGCTGCACTTGCCGCCAAACATGAAGCGCATCTTGGCGGCTGCGTTCACCAGTTGGTTCATCGAGATGGTGAGGAAATCCATGAACATGATTTCCATGATCGGTCTCATGCCCATCAATGCCGCGCCGGTGGCGGCGCCGGCGATTGCTGCTTCGGAAATGGGCGTATCGCGCACGCGTTCATGTCCGAACTCTTCGAGCATCCCCTTGCTGACGCCGAAAGCGCCGCCGTAAGTTCCAACATCCTCGCCGATGAGAAAGACTTCCTGATCGGCTCGCATTTCCTGAACCATCGCTTCGCGGACGGCTTCCAGGTATGTGATTTCACGTTTCGTTTCGTTGCTCATGGCGCATACACCTCATCTTCCATATTTTCCGGCGACGGTTCAGGGAAAGCCTGCGCCGCCTCGGCTGCGTTGTCGATGGCAGCCTTTGCAGCCTTGTCGAGCGCTTCGGTTTCGTCGCCAGTCATCACGGTGGCATCGACCAGAACTTTTTTGAATCGTTTAATGGGACATTTTTGTTTCCAGCCGTCGATTTCCTCATGCGTGCGATACAGGTTGCGGTCGCTCTTGGAATGTCCGCGCCAGCGATAGCTGAAGACATCGACCAGCGACGGTCCGTTTCCAGCGCGCGCATGTTCGACGGCAGCCATCACCGCTTCATAGACCGCAAGCACATCGTTCCCGTCCACGGTCACGCCCGGAATGCCATAACTGGCGGCGCGCTCGGAAACCTTTTTGATGTTCATGACCTTCGACCTGTGCATCGACATGCCGTACTGGTTGTTGTCACAGATAAAGACAACCGGCAGTTTCCAGGTGGAAGCCATGTTCAGCGATTCGTGAAATTCGCCTTCATTGGTTGCCCCGTCTCCGAAATAGGATAAAAGAATCTGCTTCGAGCGGCGCATTTGAAGCGCGAGCGCGATTCCCACCGCAGTGGGGATTCCGCCGCCGACGACGCCCGTCGCGCCCAGGTTGCCGCCGGGGATGTCGGCGATGTGCATCGAACCGCCGCGTCCGCGGCAATAGCCGGTTTCCTTGCCCAAAAATTCGGCGAACATCAAGGTCAGGTCGGCGCCTTTTGCAATCGTATGCCCGTGCCCCCGGTGATGATGAATAATTAAGTCCTCGGGATCCAGCGTGGCAATGCTGCCAACGGACCCGGCTTCCATTCCAATCGAAAGGTGCATCGTCCCATGCACCAGCCCGCGCACGTATAAATCTTCCGCTTTTTCCTCAAAATATCGGATTTCGCACATGCGTTGCAGCATCCACGCCAGCTTCTCGCGCGGCAATTCCGTCAGCAGGTGATGCCCTCCCGATACTGCAGCCTTATCGACCTTCGTTTTCAATGCGGTCATATCAACCTCGTAATATTGTGTGTCCATTTCATCGTTGTCCATACTCGTTCTGATATAAATTAACCATGTAATTTATCTGTTCCGGCTCGAGCAGGATGGGCTTCCCGCGCAGCATGGCAAGGTGCGTGATCTTCGCAATCTCTTCAACCTCGACAGCCATCTTGGTTGCCTGCTGGGGCGATGAACCGATTGTAAAGACGCCGTGATTCTGCATGATGATGGCGAGCGCGTTGCCGATCTTGTCGATGATTTCCTGCCCGATATCCGCGCCGCCGATGGGGGCATACCCACCGAGCGGAATCTCACCCCCAAGCATGGCGGAAGCCGTCAGGCAGGCAGGGATGGGCTGTCCCAACACGGCAAAACTGCTCGCGTAGGGGGAGTGGGTGTGTACCATCCCAAACACATCGGGGCGGCGCTGGTAAACATAGAGGTGCGTATCTGTGTCTGTCGAAGGCTTGAGATTCCCCTCGACCACTTTGCCGTCCATATCCACCACCACCATATGCGCGGGAGTCAGTTCCTCGAAGTTGTACCCGCTCGGTTTGATGACGACCAGCCCCGATTCCTTGTCCCGCCCGCTGACGTTGCCGCTGGTCATCTTGACCAGGTCGTTTTTGGGTAATTCCAGATTGCATTTCCAGACGATCTCACGAAGTTGTTCCAAAAGCATGATGTTCTCTCCTTCTATTTATGTTGCCTTTCTAAAATCCTGTTCAAAGAGTCCGAGGACTCCGTGGGCGGCGGTTTCATCGGTGATCAGAGCATGGAGGTAGCCGCCGCGCAGAGCGCCGTAAAGTGGAAGGGCCTTGGTTTCAGTGGCAGCCACCCCGATGCGATAAGGGATGCTCTTGAGTTCGGGCAGAGTCAGCCCGAGGACACGGTCCGCATATTCCTGGGCGCAGGGCTTCCCTTCGGCATCGAAAACAAAGGCGTTGATATCGCCCACGCCGCCGCAGTCGCGGGCAATGCGTGTCATATCTTCGGCGGATAAGGCCGTGAACTGCACAAACCGTGAAACCTCTGCGTCCACCGTACCAACGCCCACGATTGCGACATTTGCGCGGCGGGCAATATCGAGAATTTCCTTGACCGGCCCCATGGATTTAAGCGTTTCGCATTGTTCCCGGCTATCTACAATCACCGGCGCGTGAAGTTGATACGCTTTTCCGCCCAATCTTTCAGCCAGGTGCGCGGCCAGATAATTACTGTCAGTGCTTATCTCTCCCTGAACCGCCCCAATGAGCGGAACGATTTCGACCTTGTAGGAACGCGCGGGCGAAATTGCCTGATAAAGCGCATGGATTGCCGAACCTCCGCCGATGCCAAGCACGTCGCCGTCCCGCAGGTGCGTCAGCAGGAATTCCGCTGCCGCAACACCGAGGGCATTCAACGGCGAACTGCCGCTCTCTGCCACAGCCGGAATGACAACCACGTGCTGTAATCCGAAGACAGCCTTCAAGCGGTCTTCGAGATCGAACAACTGTTGGAACGGGGTGCGGATCGTGATGGTGACATATCCCTGTTCGCGGGCTTGCAGAAGCAGGCGGTTGACCTTGGCCGTCGAAAAATTAAGGCGCTGGGCGATCTCCGTCTGTGTCAATCCGTCGACGTAGTAAAGCGTCAGAATGGTGTTCATGAGTCGTACTGTTTCGTATGTGGACATTATTTACCTGCCTCTCCAGTTTTTTTGTCCTTGAGTTTACTCCACTGTCTTGAGTCCACGCTATCTCTCTTCCAATCTGATGGGCAACGGGCAGGCATCGGGCCAGGTTTCCGATACCAGGTTGCCAACAAACCTGCGGGCGGTTGCAACAGCAGTGACCGGGTCTTCATCAGTGTGCATTGCTCCCCAAATCTCGATGCCGATCAGTCCCCAGAAACCCATTTGCGCCAGCGCCCGAAATGTTTCCTGAAAAGGCACGATGCCCTTTTCAAACGGAATTCCGCGAATGACTTTTGGCATGGCATCCTTGACGTGTACGCCAAGCAGTTGTCCTTTTGCCAGTTGAAGTTCATCGGGCGGGTAATACCCGGCAGCGCAAAGATTCCCAATATCAGGATACAGTTTCAACCAGGGCGAGTCAATTTCACGGGTGATCGCCAAAGCTCTGGTCAGGTTTTCCACATAGGGGGTGTCCAGGTTTTCGAGACCCAACATCACCCCGGACTGTTCAGCCCAGTGCGCGCCGAGACGAAGCCCTTCGACGAAATTTCTGTCCGTCTCTTCGTCGCTTGTTTCGTAGAAGACGTCATATCCCATCACCTGCACAACGCGCAGGCCGATATCTCCCGCGAAGTCAATTGCCTTACGCAAGATATCCTGTCCCTGCTTTCGGAGTTCCGGCGAGTGACTTCCAAGCGGATATTTGCGATGCCCGCTCAGGCACATGGTCATGATTTTCACGCCGGTGTTGGCAATGCTGCGGCGCAATTCCGCCCGTTCGGATACGGACCAGTCCAAGCGGGACAGGCGTTCATCGCTCTCGTCAATCGAGATCTCTACAAAATCATAGCCGGCCTGACCCGCCGCCGACAGGCGTTCCTCCCAGCATAAGGCGGCGGGCAGCGCTTTTTCATAGAGGCCAACGGGCATTTTGAACATGACAATTTCTCCAATCGTGATTTAGCAAAAAGTTGGTATGACAACCCATCATCGAGTTGCCGCCGATATGATTCCTAGCCGTTCATCAACGCCCGGGTCATCTTTACCCATCGCGAAAGGCGGGAGCGATCCCCGTCGACGGTGTAGATGTCCCGGAAACAGAATTCGAGATTGCAATCCCTGGCGGCAGTCAGGGTATCGCGGACATCCTTCTCGCACAGTTCCCAATCGGGATATGAGCCGCTGATGTGCGCGGGAGTCGGCTTGCGCGAGTACACATACTTTTTACCCAGCATTTCGCCCATTTTGAACAGGTTGCTCCAGCCCGATACGGACACGGCTCGCAGATTGGGGATGGCTTTTTCGATGTGGGCAAACCTGTCGTGTAAACCTTCGCAGCAGCCCCAATATGAAAGACCGAACGGCTTGGTGACTTCCGCAATATAGGGCAGGAAGAACTCGTTGAACATTTTGGGAGAAACGGGCGCGCTCTCCTGAGACTCGACCCAACACCAGCATTCCTCCAATTTCACATTTTGATCTTCGGGCGTGGTCGCAGGCAGGTCGGAGACAAACCCATAGCTTCCAGGGCAAGGCATCCAGGTATCCGTATTGTGGTAAAGGAGCCCCTCTTTTTCAAGAAACTGAAAGTGCGCCTGTCTGTCGTCGCGGATCAAAACCATCATCTTGTGAATCAGTTCCGGGTTGTCGTAGACCCAGTAGAGCAGGTTGTTATTTCCGACAAGCTTGAACAAATCCATGGTCAGGCCGCCATAGAGGTTTCCCAGCCAGGGGTGGTAGCCCGGATCCAGGTCGAAGGGATCGTAGCCGCCAATGCGCACAGGCAAAATATCACCAAAGATACTTTCAAGGAGGTCTTTGCGGCGGAGGCTCTCCGCCCGGTCCACACTGCGGGCGCGCAGATGCATTTTTTTGAAGTCTTCTTCAGATTTGACCGAGAAATCGAAAGAGTAACCCACATCGCTTCCATCCGTGCTTACCGCGTGGCGCGCTTCGATGGGAACCCCGTAATCGGAAATCTCGATCACCCAGGGAATGCGGAAATAAGGCTCGACGATGATATCGTCGCCGATCTCGTCGGCATGACGCACAATTTCATACAGGGATTTTTCGATGTTCCTTAAGTAGGGCGATTCGCAGGCAAGTTCATCCTTCCCGATATAGTCGGAAAGCATACAGGTTTCAACCAGGATCATCGGTTTCTCGGCATTCAGGTCCTTGATAGCCTTCCATTGTCTTCGCCGTTCCTTCATGATCGGATGGCTGGCATGTTCCATCCAGCGGGCTGCAAGGCTGCGCAGTGTTTGAATTTCCTTTTCAGTAGCCATTTTTCTCCTCACGGACAAATTGACGGAAGTTCTGACAATGGGGCAGGAAAAAGTTCTGCCATTAACACGCGCTATCTTCTAACCGCCGCGCCTTGAAATCAATTCCTGCGCGGCTGCCACTGCGCGGCTGGCATCGGGCGCAAAGCCATCTGCGCCAATCTGGTTGGCAAAGTTCTGAGTCACTGGCGCGCCACCAATCATCACCTTGACCTGTTCGCGAAGCCCGGCGGCTGTGAGGGCGTCTATGGTGGTTTTTATGGACGGCATGGTAGTGGTCAACAAGGCGGACATGACCACGATCTGCGCGCCTTGTTCGCGAACAGCCTGCACAAACTTTTCGGGGGGGACATCCGTGCCAAGGTCGATGATTTCAAAGCCGGCGCCTTCGAGCATCATGGCGACCAGGTTCTTGCCGATGTCGTGCAGATCGCCTTTTACGGTGCCAACCGCAACCCTGCCAGCCGATTTGACCTCCGCGCTCTTAAGATGGGGTTTGAGCAATCCCATGCCGCTTTGCATGGCTCGGGCGGCGATCAGCATTTCGGGGACGAAACACTCGCCTTCCCCAAAAAGGCGGCCTACTTCCGCCATCGCCGCGACCATCCCTTCGTTCAAGATCTCGACCGCCGGAACACCGGAATCAATGGCGGACTGCACATTGGCTTTGACAGCATTGACGTCTCCATCCTTGACATTGGAGAAAATTTCCTTGGTTATGGGGTCCATTTTTTACTCCTTTTTGTCTCCCGGCTTTCCGCTGTAACTGCCGGCAAAATCTCGAACATAAACAGGATTTCCACGGAGAGGCTGCAATGAGCGCGGGGCTACCCCGTCTTTTCCCGCACCAGCAGGTGGTTGAGAACAACTGCGGTGAGGAGTACGCTTCCCATTGCCATCGTCTGCCAGTAGGCAGGAATAACAGTCATCAGGCCGGTCGTCACGCAGACAATGATGAGGGCGCCTATCATCGTTTTCAAGGTCGATCCCTCGCCCCCAGAGAATGCGGTCCCTCCCAAAAGCACAGCGATGATGCAGGAGAGTTCCATGGTGTCGCCTGAGAGAGGGTCTCCGAGAGACATGTAGCTGGCGCGCGCCATCCCAGCCAGCGCGGCAAAAAAACCAACGATAATGTAAAGGAGCCATACCACTCTGACAGCATTGATACCGGAGAGTTCCGCCGCCAGACGGTTACCGCCAATTGCCGCGGCGTACTTGCCGAGGATCGTCTTATTCTGGACAATGGACAGCACAACGATTACGAGTACTGCAACCCAGAAAGCCCACGGCAGTCCGAGAATGACTTCCTTTCGCGCGAAGTTATTGATCCAGTCGGGCATTTTCTGCTCTGCGCTGCTCTTAATTGCGGACAGGCCGTCTGGGACAATGAGCAACGCAGTACCCTTGAACAAACTCAGCGTTACCAGGGTCGCAATCACAGGCGTGATGCGTAGCTTCATGACCAGGTAACCGTTTAGAAATCCCATCACACATCCCTGGAGCAGGACAACGATGAATGCGGTAAGGAAACCATATCCATTCAGGATCAGCCAGGCAAATACCACAGCATTCAGGCTCATGGCGCTGCCGACAGACAAGTCAATGTAGCCTGAGATCATCAAGAGTGTGAACGCGCCGCTTAATATCAGAATGGGCACGGCGCTGCGCAGCATGTTGATAATACTATCCGGGCTAAGGAAGTTCCCGCGGGCGAAAAGCTCGGAAAAACTGAGCGTTTCAAGTTTCACAACGCTGAAGACAAGCACGATCAGCAACAGCACAACATAGATGTAATACCGCTTGACGTTTGCTCGCAGCGCTGCGGACCGATCCAATTGCAGTCGGAGTGATTCCTTTGAAGTAGTCACGTTTATATGCTCCTCTGAAGAGATGCCGCTCATTTTCAGCCCTTCCTTTTATCCAATGCGAACCGCTGCGAAAGGATTGCGATGAAGGTGACAATGGCTTTAAGGGTGAACTGCCAATCCGGCGAAAGCAGGAGCCCGGTGGCGGCCGAAGTCACAACAGAGAGTATGATGGCGCCGACGAACATTCCCAACACCGAACCGAATCCGCCTGCAATGCTGACTCCTCCCAGCAGGGTGATGACCAATGCGTCGAACTCGTACCCCATTGCGCGATTCGAGACCCCAGCCTTGAACTCGGATGCCAGAAGTATCCCGGTAATGCCTGCAAGCAAGCCGCTGAGAATATAGAGCGCAGTGAGGTATTTTTCAACATTGATGCCTGAAAGCCTGGCAGCCTCGGGGTTTGCGCCGATGAGGTAGATGCGTCTTGCGAAAACTGTTTTCTTTTCAAAGATGAACGCGATGATGATCAGGGTGATCATGACCAGCACCGAAAGCCGGATGGATGTGCCTGGGATACCCAGACTCCCCAGAAAGCCAAAGGCATCCGGCAGGCTGGTGTTCCGCTGCGCTCCCTGAGTAATGACCTGGGCGGTACCGCGCGCCAGCATCATCGTGCCCAATGTGACGATAATGGAAGGCACCTTCAACTTGGCGATGAAGAACGCATTGACTGCGCCAACGCCCATGGCGCAAAGCAGAGCCAGCCCAACAGCGACAACGTAAGGCAGCCCAAGCCCATTGGCGAGAGCGTTTTGAGATACGTTGACTCCCTGGCAGAAATACACGGAAAGCACACCGGTCAAGGCGATATTGCCGCCCACTGACATGTCGTAGTTTCCGGTAATCAACACGAACGTAACGCCGATGCCCAGGACAATGATGAACCAGTTGTTGGTAATCAGGTTGAGCATGTTCTGGGGTTTGTAGAAGTTCGGCACAACGAGGGAGGCAATTGCGAATACCAGGATGAGTATGCCGACCATGAACAGGGTGATGAACGACTCGTCGCTCAACTTGCCACCCAATAATGACTTTTGCGCCTGCAGCGGTTTCTGTAATTCTTTGGATTCCATGTTTATTCTCCTCCCGTGACAATGTGAAGGATGCTCTCGCTGTTGACATCGCAGCCGTTCCGCATTGTGGATTTCAGGCTTCCATCGTACAACAGATAAATGCTGTCGCAGATATTCATAACCTCGGGCAACTCCGAAGAGAAGATGATGATGGTCTTCCCCTCCCTGGAAAGCTGGCGGATGAGGTTGTATATCTCGCTTTTTGCTCCCACATCGATGCCGCGTGTCGGCTCGTCCAACATGAGCAGGTCGGCGTCTGCAAAGAGACACTTGGAGAGAACCACCTTTTGCTGGTTGCCGCCGGAGAGTTTGGCTGCCTCTTTTTCGATGCTGTTGGTGGCGATCTTCAACTTGTCTACATATTCAAGAGTGGCGTTGCGTTCCATTGCGTCGTTGATAAACCCATTGCGGGAGATCTTTTTCATGTTCATGACAGGCACATTACCGCGGATGGTCAGGATGGTGAACAAGCCCTGGGATCTTCTTTCTTCGGGCACAAGAGCAATGCCGGCGGCGATCGCCTTGTCTGGAGCGGGTTGAAGCTTTTTGCCTTTGAAGAGGATATCGCCTTCGTATTCGTCCACGCCGTAGATGGCGCGCGCAAGTTCCGTTTTACCGGCGCCCACCAGTCCGTAGAAACCGGCGATCTCACCCGCGTGGATGTCAAAGGAAATATCGTTCAACCTGTGGTTGGAGAGGCGCTTGACCTCGAGGATCGTATCCGGGCAATCACCTTCCCTGGGCGTGTATTGCTCGAATACCGTTTTGCCGATCATCATCTTGATCAGTTCCGACCTGTCCTCGATCTCGGACACGGGTTTCGTCTCGATGTGCTTGCCGTCGCGCATGACCGTCACATAGTCTCCAAGTTCAAAAATCTCATCGAGCCGATGGGAGATATAGATAACGGTGACATTTTGCTCGCGCAACCCCTTGATGATGTTGAATAATCGCGCAATTTCACCCTCGGAGATCGCGGCTGTCGGCTCGTCCATGATGATGATATCGGACTCTGCAGCGACCGCCTTGGAAATTTCCACGATCTGCTTCTTTGCCACGCTCAGGCTGGAGACCAGTTGCCGCGGCTTGATGGACGGCTCGATGCTGTTCAATACGCTGATGATCTTGTTGATCTTGTCCGTCTTCTTTATGAATCCGAACGTCGTATCTTCCATCCCCAGCGTGAGGTTTTCCTCGACGGTAAGCTGGTCAACCACATTAAGTTCCTGGAACAGAGTGCTGATTCCCTTTTGCTTCGCGTCGCGGGTGCTGTGTGGATTGTACTCTTCGCCATTGAGTAGAATCCGTCCACTCGTTCGCGCATACGCACCGGTCAGCATCTTGATCAAGGTGGATTTTCCAGCGCCGTTCTCTCCAACCAGGCAATGAACGGTGTTTCGTTTGATGTCGAAACTGACATTATTGACGGCACGGACTCCGGGGAAATCCTTCACAAGGTCCCTGATCTCCAGCACATTCTCTGTCGAATTCATGCATCGGCTCCTTGGGCTTGACGGGAGGAAAAACCGTCCCCCCGCCAAGTCTGTATTTATTTTCTTCGGGTTATGCTACTCGACGTTGGTTCCGAACTGGCTGTTCAGCCATGTCACGGCATCAGCGCGCGGCATTGTCCAGAAGGAGACGTTGTAGGCTTTGTAGAAGTACTCTTCCGCAGGCTGCGAGGTGGGGGCAACCTTGCCGCTGGCAACATCCATAATGAGATCGATGCGGCCGTGGGAGGTCTCGAGCGGAGGAAGACCCATGGAGAGTTTCAGCGAGCTGTTCGGGTCGTAGACACTCTTCATCTCAACTTCGTCGAAGTCCACGCTGGCAACAATTTCGGTCAACGGCTTGCCGTTGTCC
>CAILWD010000084.1 GCA_903837815.1 uncultured Chloroflexota bacterium
CACCTGCCCGAAGATGGTGTGCGCGTCGTTGAGGTCGGGCGCAGGCGCAAAGGTGATGAAGAAACGGCTGCTGTTTGTATTGATCCCGTCATTATTCATGGCGACTATGCCGGGTTTATTGAACTTCAGGTTGTTGATTTCATTGTCGAAGAAATATCCGGCGTTTCCCCTGCCTGTCCCGCTTGGGTCGCCCGTCTCTGCAAGGGCGCCAGGGATCATGCGATGGAATGTCACATTGTTATACCAGCCCTGCCGCGCCAAAAACACGAACGAATTCACCGCCAGCGGAGCCTTGTCGGCAAACAACTGAATCACAACCTCTCCCTTCTCTGACTGTAGTTTTGCAATATATTGTTTCTGCGGGTTGATATCGAAGGGCGGGCATTGGCTAAATTGCTTTTTCCCCAATGCGGTCAACCCTACCGTGTCGCTTATGCTTCGATAGTCCAGCAGATAGGATGGCTGGAGATTGCCGTTGACGAGCATCATGGGAACCGCTGGGATGTTCAACTTCTTCCCCGACTCATACATAGACTGGAGTTTGGTTTCCGTTTCTTCGGCTTTCATCGCCGCTTCGAGTTTTTCCACGTCCAATTCCAGCGCGGCAGATTCCTTCGTCAGCCAGGCGGCGAATGTCTCAGGCTTCAGGCTTCTCCACTCTGCCTGTTTGATAAAGAGGAGGTCGTACATCTCCCAGAATTTTCCCTGTTCACTCGCTGCCAGCGCCGCCAAAACCGCCTGCTCCGATTTATCGAGGACGCCGATCAACGGCAGGGGACGGAATACAAAACGCAGGTCGTCGCGGTTACGCATCAACTGACCGACGGTCAACGCCATGTTAAGGCAACTCTCGGATTGGAATTCGCAATACTCAACGAGGGTCACCGGGGCATCGGCGGGACCGACGGAAAAATCCCCCGCGTTAACCGGGGGAAAATAAGAGGCGGCGCCAGGAGCCACAGTTGGCGCGACCGTGATGGCGGCGCAACCTGGTTCGGGCGTTGGCGTATCCATGATGACCGGTTCGACAAGTTCGATGGGCGTTGGCGTTGCCTGTGCCGCGCAGGCGGCTGGAAGAAAAGCGCCAAATAAAAGAAAAACAGCGAGAAATTTTTTCATGTGCATCCTTCACGAATCACGCAACACGCTTCATGGACTGACCGCCGCCTTCAACTGCTCGAAATCCGTCATCCACGAAATGGTGTTGACGAAATCTGCCAGCGACTCGCTTTGGTCTCGCAGGGCGCGGACGGCTGGCCCCACAGGGTCTTCACCCGCCGCGCCGCCGGGCCTATCGGCATACGCGCCATGAAAGGCAAAGAAAGCCTGATTGAGTTTGCGGATCAAATATCCGTTTTGTATAAAGAAGAGACGGCGCGACTCCATGTAGGCTTCGGCTTCTTCGATTTTTCCTTCTGCCAGCAGGGCGTCTGCTGTGACGCGGGTTTTGTGCATCTCAGCGTTGTAGTCGAACGGGGGGCGCAGAAAATCACCGGGTTCGGGGTGACTCAATGGGGCAGAGACCGTCCTGAGCGTAGTCGAAGGACGAAAAGCCAATTCCGGATAAAACTGCTCCATCGCCATTGCCCCAATTTCGTTTCCCACAATCGAGGCGGTTGTCTCGTTCATCGTGCGCAGTTCGGGAGTCTTGCTGTATAACAGCCCCAGCGGGCGGAGCGTGAGGTAATTGTGCGTCCATTCGTGCGCCACCGTGTTGAGAAACCAGTTCGGGTTTGAACTGCGCATAACCATTGATGGGTAGAGCGCCATGCCGCCGATGGACACAACCAGTGAAGAGACATTCAGCCCCTCATCCACATCGCTTTCCAGCGCGGAAATCTGGTCGAGGGTCAATTGGGTATCAAGCGGAATACCGGCAGTCTGTTCGATGTGGTCGCGCGGTGAAATGATTAAAGAAGACGGGAGCGGGGTGACGTGATACGCGACGCCCGGCATGGGCTGTCCTGCTGTCGCCAATCCGATTTCCACAAGAATCTGACTGACCTGTTCCTGCACGATTGCCTCAGTCAGCGGGGCGAGTTTGGCTTGCTGTGCATACATCTTTGCCAGTTCTGCGCGTAGGGAATCGGACGCGAGTTCCTTGTCTGTGATGGCGGCGTCGGCGTAGATCGTTTCCAGTTCGCGTTCTTTCTCGAAGATTTTATGGGTGAGTTGCGTATATTCAAGGACGACCCGACGCTGTGTCTCCGTCTCAAAGGTATGGGGCGCACCGACGGATGCCGCGCGCAGTTTGAGAAAGGCTGCGTTTCCCACCCATGAGAGGTATTTAAATTCGATCTGGCGGGTGTAGGCGCGCGCCTTTTCCAGCCCGTCTGCACCGGAGGGGGCGCTGTACCCCAAAACCAGGGCGAGGATGAAAAGGATGAGCGTCAGTTCAAGTCCGCGTAGAGTGCGTTGAAACATGGCTTGGATTATAACAAAGCGGGCTGGTTGGGTCTCATTAGACATTTATTAATTCGCGCATCCTCCAGCCTTCAAATTCGTATTCCTGAATTAGAATTGAAAGGTTGTAAAATCTGCATATTTTCTACATATTAAAGCGATACACTCAAGCATCAGGAATGTGTCTCGAAGATAGCGGGTGGGAAAAAGAAACGGATCACCTTTTGCACTGTCAAAATGGTTTTCTTAACTGAAACGAGACGCATCCAGCACAGCCGCCTGGAAAGAGCGGGCAAATGTATTTTGGAGAACACCGATGAAACAATTCTTTTCTAAATTTTCGCGCAAGACCTGGATCATTCTGGGCGTTGTAGTTGTCGTCTTGCTGGTTGCAGTATTCCTTTTCACTCGAAATGGAAGCCAGCAGGCGAGCGCCTTTCAAACTGAAGCCGCCGAGCGTGGTTCGATTCAAGCCACAGTCGGCGCGACAGGCAGCGTGCGCGCAAAACAAAGCGCAGTCCTCGTCTGGGAAACAGCGGGCATCGTAGAGAAGGTCAACGCCGGGGTGGGGGAGAAGGTCTCGAAGGATGAATCCCTCGCCAGCCTTGCCAAATCATCGCTCAATCAAAGCGTGATTCTCGCCGAAGCCGACCTCGCCAGCGCCCAAAAGGCTCTGGATGACCTGCTCAACTCCGATACCGCTCGTGCTCAGGCGCTGCGGACTTTGGATGCCGCCGAGGAGGATTACAAGGAAGCGTATGACTACCGCCTGGGTTTGAACGGCAAGATTACCATTACCGATACCTACCTTGACGGTGGCATTCCCAAGGTTCGCACTTACAAAGGGTATGCCGATGCCGAGTCGATTGCCGATGCCGATGAAAAACTCGCGCTTGCGGAGGCAAAATTGGACGACGCTCGCCGCAATTACGAGCGGGTGAAAAATGGAGCCGACCCTGCCGATGTCTCTGCCGCCGAAGCGCGGGTGGCGGCTGCCCAATCCACGCTGGATATGGCGCGAATCATTGCCCCCTTCGATGGCACAGTCACGCAAGCCAACCCCTCCGCTGGCGATCAGGTTTCCACGGGGACGGCGGCTTTCCGCGTCGATGACCTTTCCCATTTGCTGGTGGATGTGCAGGTTTCTGAAGTGGACATCAATTCAGTCTTCCTCGACCAGGATTCCACCCTGACCTTCGATGCTGTGCTTGGCAGGACCGACCCCTATCATGGAAAGGTGGTCAAAGTGAGCCAGGCCGGCGATACGGTTTCGGGCGTGGTTAGTTTTACGGTCACGGTCGAGTTGACCGACCCGGATGAATACGTTAAACCCGGCATGACCGCCGCCGTCAATATTGTGGTGGAAGAAGTGAAGGACGTCGTTTTGATTCCCAACCGCGCCGTGCGTCTCGTCAACAGCGAACGCGTGGTGTACCTGCTGGTGGATGGAATGCCGAAGGATGTGCCGATAAAACTCGGCTCCACCGACGGCATCGACAGCGCCCTTGTTGAGGGCGATATCAAGGAAGGCGACCAGATTATTTTGAATCCGCCTGCGATGGGGGGACCGTTTGGAGGCTAGTATGGATTGGGTAATCGAGGCGCGTGACCTCACAAAAACATACAAAATGGGCGAGATCGAAGTCCACGCCCTGAACGGCGTTTCTTTTACGATAGCGCGCGGTGAAATTGTTTCCATCATGGGACCTTCGGGGTCGGGCAAATCGACCATGATGAACACCCTCG
>CAILWD010000085.1 GCA_903837815.1 uncultured Chloroflexota bacterium
CTACGGCTTGCCCGGCAACAGCAGCATTCTAATTAACTGCAAGCCATTTGCACTTAATTAACAGATAAGTATAGCTTATCAGAAGGCGATCTCATCAGTTGCCTCAGCCCGTGGCATGTCCTGTTGCATCTGAACTGCACTTTGATACGGCTCTGCAACAACTGCTGTAGGACTTTCAAAACGTGCACCACTAGAGACAACCCTAACTTCATCTTGTTCTTCTTTCTTTTTGTTCTTACCAAAAGCTGCATACAACGATGAACGCACCCGCACTTGGTAAGCACCACGCACTGAACCATCCTCACCGTTCCATGTGTTGTAACGCAACACTCCTTCCAAGCTCATCTGCCGGCCAATCGAACAGATCTTCTCCAGCCTGGTGGCATCTTCACCCCATGCTTCCATACGAAAACTCAGGCTGTCTTGCCAGTTGTAACCCAGGATCTGTTGCGATGGCGCAGAACACATCAGCGTAAACACAAACAGATCATCCCTGGTCTTATCAGCAATAAAACCAACACCACCAGAGAGGTTGACACGGTTGATGTTCAAATCCCCTGCCAGTTGAATTGGCATATTGGGAATGGCGTACATCTTGTAATCCTTCTTACTTGGATACAAGCGACCACCAACCAACAGCTTTGCCCCTGGCTGAAACACATTCAAAGGGTTCAAGCAGAAACAAAGGGTCTTCGCCCTGGTTGGGCGCAAGAACCTGATCGAGACGGTCTACCAGGGACAATTCGTAGGGCGTGGACGGGAACTTGCGGCGCTCTCTGAATTTATCGAACCGCTCAAGCATCAAAGGTTCGCAGGGGTGATGACCTTGAAAGGTGAGGCGGGCATCGGTAAAAGCCGGCTCGTGCATTCCTTTCAGACTTCATATTTTCACGATTTTCCCGCCTATTGGGCCGTCTGCCAAACGGATGAAATCCTGCGCCTGCCCTTCAACCCCTTTGCCGATTGGTTGAAAAAATATTTCCAACTGGCTGAAGATAAACCCGAGAAGGCAAACCGCGCCCAGTTTTCGCAGGCTCTCCAAAAGTTAATCGACTCCACGCCTGAAATTGAACTCGCCGCCGAGTTAACGCGTACCAGTTCGGCGCTGGCGGCGCTGGTCAACATCTCCATGCCGGGTTCGCTTTACGAAAGCCTCGACGCGAAGGGCCGTTACGAAAACACCTTGATTGCGTTGAGCGTTTTCCTGCGCGCCCAAAGCCTGCAAATGCCGCTCATCCTTTTTCTGGAGGATACCCACTGGCTCGACGAAGCCTCAAGGGATTTTCTCTCCCATTTCGGGCAAATACTGCTGACCGAAAGACAATACCCGATTGCCATCATCGCCACCCAACGTCCCGAAGGAGAATCGCCGTGGGAAGCGGATCAACTTCCCGCGCGGGAGATTCACCTCGACAAGCTGACTTCTGGTGATTTATCCCAACTGGCGGCGGATATCTTGTCCAGCCCAATCTCTGCCTCCCTTCAAGCTTTGCTCGAATCCCGCGCCGAAGGCAACCCATTCTTCGCGGAGCAGATCCTGCGCTATTTGGCGGAACAGAACGCCTTGGTTTTGGATTCGGACGGTAAGTACTTTGCCAAAGCGGAAGCGGAGATTTCCCTGCCGACCGACGTGCGCTCGGTGCTGGTTGCCCGCCTCGATCGGCTGACCCAACAGGTCAGGGAGATGGTTCAGACCGCCTCTGTGCTGGGACGCGAGTTCGAAGTCCGCGTGCTGGGCGAGATGCTGCGCGCCGACTGCGATTTCTCAAGTCACCTGGTACAGGCGGAACATGCCGACATCTGGAGCGCTCTGAGCGAGGTTGCGTACATCTTCCGCCACGCCCTGCTGCGTGACGCGGCATACTCGATGCAGTTGCTGGCGCGCCAGCGTGAGTTGCACGGTCTCGCAGTCTCTGCCATGGAATCGGTTTACGCGGCCAGTTACGAATCTCATTACGGTGAACTGGCATATCACGCCGAAAAAGCGGAGTTGACCGAAAAGGCGCTCCACTACCTGACTCAGGCGGGTAAACTCGCTCTCGCGGTTTACCAGAACCAGCAGGCAGTGGATTACTTTACCCGCGCCCTGGCTATCCTGCCTGCTGAAGATTTGCGGACAAGCTTCGACCTGCTCATTCTTCGCGTGGAGGGATATTACAACCTCAGCAATCATGAAGAACAGGCGCGGGACCTGGACGTTTTGGAAAGCCTGGCATCCCAACTCAAAGACGATGGGTTGCTGGCTCGCGCTTATATGCGGCGCGCCTATTATTTCATCGCTTTGAGCGGTTCTCAAAACGCGTTGAAGTATGCGCTTTTATCGAAAGACCTCGCGGAGACCGCCCGCGAGATCGACGTTATCCTTGCCCTGTTCACCATAATTCCCAGCGCTTTGTTGCGACTCGGCAGGATATCCGAAGCCATGCAATACGCAACGGATGGACTTGCCTTTGCCCAGAATGTGAAGCACCATCGGGGGGAAGGGAACATTCTAAGCCTGCTTGGCCTGGTGTCGCTGGAAAAAGAGGGGGCAGCCGTCGCGATCCATCACCATGAACAGGCGCTCCTGATTGGCAGGGAAATCAAGGACAAGTATCTCGAAGCGATGGCGCTGAGCAACCTTGCCACCGCAATGGCGACATCCCAGGGAGATTATTCCACCGCGCTGGAATATTATGAGCAGGCCTATTCGATTGCCTGTGAACTGGGGAACAACAAAGGACAGGCGATTACTTTATCGAATATGGGCTGGCTTAATGGCATCCTGGGCAATTACCCTTCCGCGATGGAGTTTTTCAAACAGGCTTTGGCTGTCATGCGCAGAATCTCGGAGCGCTCCCAGTCGATAAATGTGTATGTCAATTTAAGCGCAATCGCGGGCGGGCAGGGAGATGCGGCGAATGCGCTCAAATGGGCTGGAGATGCCCTGTCGCTTTCGACGGAATTGGGAGATCAAACCGGGCGCGCTTGGGCATGGTTTTATTTGGGGTATGCCCATTGGTCGGGCGGTCAATTCGACGCGGCGATCCAGGCGTTTACGAAGTGCATCGAAATCAGGGAAAAGATCAGCGCTCCGGTTCTGGTGGCCGAAGCCCATGCCGGTCTGCTCGGCATCCATTTCGAAATGGAAGACCGGGATTCGACTCAAAGTGAAATAAAATGGATTTTGGAATATATGGCTTCCGATGAGACGTTCGAAGGCGCGGAAGATCCGTTTCGTATCTTCTGGACGTTGTATCAGGCTTTGCAAAAAATAAAAGACCCGCGCGCCATGATCGTCTTGCAAAATGCAATCCAATTATTGAACGCGCAGGTTTCCAAATTACGTCTGGAAGCGGCCCGCTACTCCTTTGTCAACCATGTGCCATGGCGATTCGCGCTTTATCAGGCGGCAAAAGAAAATGGGCTGACCGATTGATTATGGTCCCCATCCGCTTCCGGGGTCGCCGTCGGTCAGTTCGATGGTGTTATTCTTGATTTCGCCCGAATAATAGTACGGCTCCCCCTTGCTGTCGATGATGACCAGCCGCGATCCTGCTTCGCCTTCGGGGATTTTTACAAAATATTTTTCCTTGATAACCTGCCCATTCTTCTTGATGATGAAATTGTTGAACCAGCGGATGGGAGTACCGTCCGGCATTCTTTCGGGCAGACCTTCCACGCTGAGTTTTTCGACGCTGTAATTTCCATCTCCCGTCACCTCGATCTCGACATCAGCCTCGGACGCCTTATCCTTCTCGACCTTATACTTCCTGGGATTGGCTTTATCTTTCTTGACCTTTCCCGGAACAACAATCTTGTTCTCCATGGTTTTCTCCTCGTGTGCCGCTTTCTCGTTGGGGACACAGGCGTATTATATGCCGCGCTGGTGATATAATGCCGGCAAGTCACGATATTGAAATTATCGGACTGGCAGGATTTTTTATCCAAATGCTTTTCATTGGAAAGGAGCTAATTATGGCGAATAAGGAACAAGGCAAAGGCAAGGACAGGGAGAAGAAAAAGAAGAAGAAGGAAAAGCCCAAGAAATAGCAGTTCGAATCAAGCGTCCCCAAATCAAGGCCTGATTTGGGGACGCTGTTTTTTCAGGAGTCTGCAAGTTCTACTTGCAGATAAACCGACTTACTTTCTCTCCAAACCCGCTTCCTTGACGATGCGCGGGACAATCTCTTCCCAGCCGACCGCCATGAGGTGGATTCCATGCACGCCCTGCTTGGTCTTGATTTTTTCGATCAATTCCATCGTAATCTGGAACCCTTCCTCCTGCTCGTTGCCCTTCTCTTTGGCAATTTCCATGCGCTTGAGGACTTTCTCCGGGACAAAGACGCCCGGCACCTTGCTGTGCATGTAGGCAGTGGTCTTGTAGTTCTTGAGCGGGGTCAGCCCGATCATGATGAAGACCTTGTCCAAAATATTGCGCTTGGCAATCTCGTTCAGCCATTCATCCAGTGCGTCGGCGTCCAGCACCACATTGGTCTGGAAGAACTGCGCCCCGGCATTGACCTTTTTCTCTTCGCGCAATGCCTGGAACTTCATCTCGGAGGCGAAGGGGGAAGCCGCCGCACCGAGGAAATATTTGGGGGGAACCTTGATCTCGCGCCCGTCGAGGTATCTTCCCTCGTCACGCAGCCGCCGCAGGATCCACAACATTTGGACTGAGTCCACATCCACGATGTCCATGCGCCCGCGCGGGGTGGGGCTGAGCGCCATGCTGTCGCCGGTGATGCAGAGCATGTTGCGCATTCCCAAAGCCGAGCCGCCAATCACCTCGGATTGCAACCCGACGCGGGTGCGGTCACGCGCCGCAATCTGCATCACGGGCTCCGCGCCCAAATCAACTGCTATTTTGCTGCACGCCAGCGAGGACATGCGCGGGGTCGCCGAGGGACTGTCGGTGAAGTTGATCGCCGTCACGTACGGCTTGATCATTTCGATGTTCTGTTTGAGTTTGTCGGTGGTGGAGGAGATGGGCGGGGCAATCTCTGCCGCGACCACAAATTCGCCAGCCTTCAACCTACGCTCCAGTTCGGAGGCGGGTTCGGTATATTTGGGGGCGTGGTATTCCGAGTCGCCCTTCCACCAATCGGGTTGGCGCACCGGCTTGAAGATGGAATCCCAGGTTTTCACAAAGGAGCCTTCCTTGCGGCTGGCAAGCCCGCCAACAACGTTCTTCACGCCGACCTTTTTTACCTGATCTGCCACGTCGCCCCAGGTTTCGGTGCCAGCCTTGTCCCAATCCATCGGTGGCAGGACTTCCAGCAGCATTTCCTCGCGTCCCATCTTGAAGGAACGCTCGTAAATTTTGTACCAGATACAGGGACGGGTTTCGTCCACGTAGCATTTTTCGGGGGTGGATCCGCCGCAGGGGCCATTTCGCAAGCCTTTCGGGCATTCCATCGGGCAGATGAAGGCGGTTTCTTGTAGGAGGCAATTGCCACACATGCGGCAGCCAAACAGCGGCCCCTTGACCGTAATCTCGATTGCCGCAAGCGTGCGCCGGTTGAACGGCTCTTTTTTGAAAGGGATGAACGGCGGTTGCCAACGGCGGCCTGGGGTAAAGATTGGCATGGGAAGTCTCCTGGATGAAATTATATATAATGTATGATATATCAGATGGAGTAATTTGGGAAGTTATGAAAGTCACTGAAACCGGATGAATTTTTTGCCGAAGCCGCTTTGTGGCTGTTCCAGCGCCTACGGGCGGTTTTTTTGCCCTCTTTCTCGAAAGTTGGAAACGAAAAGACGGCGAAGAGAGTCAAATCACGGTGTTTATTATTTTTTGTCTGGCGTCAGTATTTTGCGACTGCAGGAACTATTCTGCCTCAATGGGATGTCTGAGATGTTGAGCATATAGTACAATTGCCGCGAAGTTTTGTCCTTTTCAATCTTAACACCCTGGAGCGTGTTCAATGTCTGAAAATTTCGATGTCATCGTCATCGGCGCGGGACCGGCGGGCTACGTTGCCGCCATCCGTGCCGCACAGTTAAACCAAAAAGTCGCCATCGTGGACAAGCAGTGGCTCGGCGGCGTGTGTCTCAACGTGGGCTGTATCCCGTCCAAGTCCCTGCTCAAAAATGCGGAGGTTGCCCACACCCTGCGCGAACGCGGCAAGGAATTCGGCTTCTCCTTTGACAACCTCAAACTCGATTACAGCGTGGCGGTCAAACGCTCGCGCCAGAACTCGGACAGGTTGACGAAGGGCATCGGCTTTTTGATGAAGAAGAACAACGTCGCCGTTTTTATGGGCGAAGCCAAACTGACCTCGCCGACGGCTGTTTCTGTCACCGATAAAGACGGCAAACTGACGGAGTTATCCGCCAAAAACATCATCGTCGCCACGGGCGCTTCGGCGGCTGTGCCCCCCGTCTGGAAGGTGGACGGAGAAAAAGTCCTCACCTATTGGGAAGCTATTTTGCAGGATAAACTCCCGAAGAGCGTGGTCATCATCGGGTCGGGCGCCATTGGCGTCGAGTTCGCCACTGTCTGGAGTTCCTACGGCGTGGACGTGACCATCGTCGAAATGCTGCCGCGCATCGTCCCGCTGGAAGATGAAGAAATCTCGAAGGAACTCGAAAAGGAATTCAAGAAGCGCAAGGTCAAGACCCTGGTCGGGCACAAGGTCGAATCTGTCGAAGCCACGGCGACGGGTGTGAAAGTGAAGGTCTCGGCTGAGGGGAAGGAAACTATTATCGAGGCTGACCAGACCCTGGTCGCGATTGGTTTCCGCCCCAACTCGAAGGGGCTGGGACTCGAAGAGGTCGGAGTCAAAATCAGCGAGCGCGGCTTCATCGAAATCAACGAGAAAATGCAGACCAATATCCCCGGCATTTGGGCAATCGGCGACGTGACCGGCAAACTGATGCTGGCGCATGTCGGCTCGGCGATGGGCATCATCTGCGCCGAACACATCGGCGGACATGAAACCGTGACCATTGACTACGAAATGATTCCCCGCGCCACGTATTGCCATCCGCAGATCGCGTCGTTTGGTTTGACCGAGGCGCAGGCAAAGGAACGCGGGCTTGCGGTCAAGGTCGGGCGCTTCCCCTTCCAGGCGAACGGCAAGGCGCTCGGCATGGGCGACTACGGCGGCTTTGTGAAAATTGTTGTCGATGAAAAATACGGCGAACTGCTGGGCGCTTCGATGATTGGTCCCGAAGTGACCGAACTCCTCCCCGAGCTGACCCTGGCGCGGATGATGGAGTTGACCCCTCACGAAATTGCCCGCAACATCCACGCCCACCCGACGCTTTCCGAGGCAATCATGGAAGCGGCGCACGCGGCAACCGGGCAGGCGATACACACGTAAAAATGAAAAATCCGAAGTCTCGAAGACTTCGGATTTTTTGTCTCAATCTGCAGGGCGGATTTCCAAATCGTCTGCGGTGATTTTCACCTTTTCCAGCGCGGCAAAACTCAACTGTGAAGGGTCGATCTTGAACTTTCCGCTGACGCGGTCGAAGAGGGCGTGATAGCCAGCCCTGACCATCGCGCCCCAGTCCAAGCCGAGCAGGTCTGCCACCTTGCGAATTTCCTCCGCGTTTTCGCCTTCGATTTCAAGGAAGTGTCCGTAGGGCAGTTCGTCGAGCATGATGTGGCTGGTGCCCAACTCGTAGGTGGCGCGGAATTTCTCGTAGAAGACGACCACGCGATAACCCAGCGCCTCCAAAAATTCCCTTGCCTTGTCGAAGTCTTCGACCACGAATTCGATTTCGCGGCGGCTGAGGATTCCGCCCGCCTGCTCCACGCTGGGACCTTTGAACGTGAGCCGCGCCTTCTCGTCCTGCCGCAGTCTTAACACGCGCAGGGAACTTCTCAACTCGTCACCCGCGTTGTCGAAACGCAGGTTGATTTCGTGGATGCGCGGTTGAATCAATCGCGCCTTCAATTCGAGAAGGCGCGATTCGATTCTCCCTAAATTTCGGATGTGGAACTTGGCTTCGGTTTCGTATCCGTCCATGTTCCTATTGTACACTCAACAGCGTTTGTTTTTGCTCCACGCTTTCGCCAGCCTTCACGCGGATTCGCCCCACGACCCCGTCGCGCGGCGACTTGAGTTCGTTTTGCATTTTCATCGATTCGAGAATCAACAGCACCTGTCCCTTCTTCACCTGCTGACCTTCTTCGACGGAGACGGCAACCACCAGACCGGGCATGGGCGCTTTCAAGTGGAACTCGCCGTTCCCGTCATTGCCGCCGCCCGCCGCATTCTTCAATCGCTTCTCGCGTTCGTCTTCCGCCTTCACCTGGTATTGCTGACCGTGAATCAGCACCTCCCAGTTTTCCTCGTTTTGGTAGACAAACGCCTCGTGCGATTTGCCGTCCAAAATTAACGAGAAAACGGGCTGTCCGCTGACCGACTCGAAATCCATTTCCAACAGACGCCCGCCCACGCGGACATGCCTCTCGTCCACCACTTCAATCTCAAAATCCTGACCATCAACTGTCGTCACATATTTCATGCGTTTACCTCAATCGCCAATCGTCAATCCGCAATCGTAAATCCTAGCGGTGCATTCTCTCCCAGCGCCCGACCCACTTCCAGTTGCTGGCGTCGCGCTCATTCCTGCGGACGATGTTTGCCGTGCGCTCCGCCTGTTGATGCTCGACCAGCGTGGCAAGGATGGCTGCGAGTTCCAGGTTTTCCGTCCGCGATTCGATGGCGTCATCCATCGAGAAGCGTTCCTCGACGAAACGCGTGTCCACCTGTCCGCCCATGAAGCGGTGCGAATCCATCAGCGTTTGGTGGAAGGGGATGTTGGTTCGCACGCCGACGATGCGGTATTCTTCCAGCGCGCGGCGCATTCGCAAAATGGCTTGCGCCCGCGTCTCACCCCAGACGATCAACTTGGCAATCATCGGGTCGTAGTACGGCGTGATTTCAAAGCCGGGATACACGCCCGTATCCACGCGCACGCCGGGGCCGGTGGGAATCAGGCTATGGGAGATGCGTCCCGTCGAAGGCATGAAACTGTTGAACGGGTCTTCGGCGTTGATGCGGCATTCGATGGCGTGACCCTTGAATTGGATTTCTTCCTGCTTGTAACTCAACTGCCGCCCGCGCGCCACGCGGATCTGCTCCGCCACGATGTCGACGCCGGTGACCAGTTCGGTGACGGGATGTTCCACCTGAAGGCGGGTATTCATTTCGAGGAAATAGAAATTGCGGTCTTTGTCCACCAAAAATTCAATCGTGCCCGCATTGACATAATCCACTGCCTGCGCCGACTTGACCGCAATGCTGCCCATCTTTTCGCGCAGTTCATCGTCGAGGAAAATGGACGGGGCTTCTTCGAGAAGTTTTTGATGACGGCGTTGAATCGAGCATTCGCGCTCGCCGAGGTGGATGACGTTGCCAAACGAATCCGCCATGATCTGGAATTCGATGTGCCGCGCCCCTTCGATGAGTTTTTCGAGATAGACGTTGCCGTCGCCGAAAGCGGATTCCGCTTCGCGCCGCGCCGACTGGAGCAGGGTCGGCATTTCTTCCAAACTGCGGACTTCCCTCATGCCTTTGCCGCCGCCGCCCGCCGTTGCCTTAATCAACAACGGAAAGCCGATGCTCGGCGCGACTTTCAGCAGGTCGTCGTCGGTCATGTTGCCCACATCTTCGGTGCCGGGGACGACGGGCACGCCCGCCTTGACCACCGTTGCGCGCGCCCTGCCCTTGTCTCCCATCGCCGCAATGGACGAGGGCTTGGGACCGATAAAGGTGATGCCGAGATTTTCACATTCGGCGGCGAAGTCTTCGCGTTCGGCGAGGAATCCATAGCCGGGGTGGATGGCTCCCGCGCCCGACTTTTTCGCCACCTCGAAAATTTTATCGGCGCGGAGATACGACTCGCGCGACGGGGCGGGCCCAATGCAATAGGCTTCGTCTGCGTAACGGACGTGCAGTGCGTTGCGGTCTGCCTCTGAAAAAACGGCGACGGTCTCGATCCCCAACTCGCGACAGGCGCGAATGATGCGGACTGCAATCTCACCGCGATTTGCAACCAATACTTTTTTGAACATGACACCTCATGATGTCATTGCGAGGAGGGCGCCAGCCCGACGAAGCAATCTCACTGTCAGGAGATTGCTTCGGGCAAAAACCGCCCTCGCAATGACATGTTACAGCGGAATATTCCCGTGCTTCTTGGCGGGGTTGGCGTCGCGCTTGTTGCTCAACATTTCCAGCGCGTTGATTAAGCGCGGACGGGTTTCCTTCGGCTCGATGACATCGTCCACATAGCCGCGTTGGGCGGCGACGTAGGGATTGGCAAACTTATCTTTGTAGTCCGCCACCAGTTCCGCCTTCTTCTGGATGGGGTCTTCCGCCGCCTCCAACTCCTTGCGGAAGATGATGCTCACCGCGCCATCGGGACCCATCACCGCAATTTCGGCGGAGGGCCAGGCAAGGTTCACGTCACTGCGGATATGCTTCGACGACATGACGCAGTACGCGCCGCCGTATGCTTTGCGGGTGATGACCGTCAACTTCGGCACGGTGGCTTCGCAGTAGGCATAGAGCAACTTCGCACCAGAGCGGATGACGCCGTGATGTTCCTGATACGTTCCAGGTAAAAAGCCAGGCACATCTTCAAAAGTCACAATCGGAATGTTGAACGCGTCGCAGAAGCGGACGAAGCGCCCCGCCTTCTCGCTCGCGTCGATGTCCAGCACGCCCGCCAGCACCGCGGGCTGGTTCGCCACGATGCCGATGGAATGTCCGCCGAGACGGGCAAAGCCGACGACGACATTGGCGGCGTAGTTTTCGTGAATCTCGAAGAAACTGCCGCTGTCCACAATCAACTGAATTGCATCCTTCACATCGTAGGGCTTGTTCGGGTCGTCGGGGACAATGCTGTTGAGCGCCTCTTCCATCCGCAGCGGGTCATCGCCCGCCACAAAGGGCGCGTCTTCCATGTTATTCTGCGGCAAATAGCCGAGCAATTTGCGAATCAAATACAGGGTGTCGGCTTCGCTGTCGGCGGCGACATGGCACACGCCCGACTTCTCCGAGTGGACGCTTGCGCCGCCCAATTCCTCCTGCGTCACTTCCTCGTGCGTGACCGCCTTCACCACGTCGGGACCTGTCACGAACATGTAGGAGGTGTTGCGCGTCATGAAAATAAAATCGGTCAGGGCGGGCGAGTACACCGCGCCGCCCGCGCAAGGTCCCATGATGGCGGAAATCTGCGGGACGACTCCCGAAGCCAGCGTGTTGCGCAGGAAGATATCCGAGTAGCCAGCCAGCGCCACCACGCCTTCCTGAATCCGCGCCCCGCCCGAATCGTTCAAGCCGATGACGGGCGCGCCGTTCTTCATTGCCATGTCCATGATTTTGCAGATTTTTGCCGCGTGTACTTCGCCGAGGCTGCCGCCAAAGACGGTGAAATCCTGCGAGTAAACGTACACCAGCCGTCCTTCGATGGTTCCCCAACCTGTGACGACAGAATCCCCCGTAAATTTTTGTTCATCCAGCCCGAAATCATGCGTGCGATGGACGACGAAGGCGTCCACCTCGCGGAACGAGCCTTTGTCCAACAGCATGTCCAGCCGTTCACGGGCGGTCATCCGTCCCTTCTTGTGCTGCGCGTCGATTCGCGCCTGTCCGCCGCCGAGCCGTGACTTGGCTTTTAGTTCAGTCAACCGTTCGATTTTCGATGTTTCGCTCATGTGCCTCTCTCGACAATAATCTTGCATTAAATAGGATAAATAGCATTCCCGTCAGATTTACTATAACAGCGAAGAGCCAGTTTGGATGCGGCACCTGCCAGGCGAGACGCTCCACCCAGTACCATGCACTGTAGGCGGATGCCGACCCGATAAGCAGAATCCACGCCCAGGGCTTTCTCTGCCCAACAGACCACAACACGGCGATGCCGACCAAAATCCACACCCCGGCGCTGATTGCTGTGACGATGGGCGGGGGCGACGCCGAAAACTCGTTCAAAACATCCTGCCAGGCAAGGGCAGTCCACAACCGCAGACCGTTCCACGCTGACAGGATTAACACCAACCAGTACAACAGGGTTACTCGAAAGGGATGCCTGCTCATGGCTGGTATTTGGGTTCTTCGAGCAGGTAGATCAGGTTCTTGCCGCCGTACTGGCTGTAGTTTTCGAAGTAGGGCGCAAACTGCCCGTAATAGGGAGGCAATCCCAGCAGGCGCGGGTTGGCAAAGACGATGGTCATGCCATGTTTGCCGAGGTAGACCGGGGCTTCCCTGTTTTGCAGGGCGCGGAAATACTCATAACTATTGATCAGCCCGTCCATGTTGACAATGGTGCGGTCTTTGATGAAATACCCCACATTCCCGCCGCCGGTCATGCCGATGACCGAGCCGGGCGGCGTGTTTTCTTCGAGATAAGGCAATACTTCCATGTAGGGGCGGTCGGCGGGGAAATAGCCGTGAGGCATGACAAACCGCACTTCCGAGTTCAATTGCAGCGCCAGAAATGCGCCCAGTGCAAACCCGCCAAGTTCGAGAGCGTACCGCGTGACTTTATTTTTTTGCAGGGGATGCAGGAGCAGGTGAAGCAAAAGACTGCCGCCCAGCGTAACCAGCACCATCTCGCTGACCCAGTACCATTCCTTCGTGCCGCCGTAGGCGGTGGCGGTGTAGGAAAGGATTTGGAATCCGCAGCCAGCCATCAGAGGAAGCAAAGCCATGTTGGAAAACGCTCTTCGCGCGCGACGCGCATTCACCATCAGGAGGACAAGCGTAACGAGCAGCGCGATAGCCATGGCAATATAGTAGCGCTCCCTCGCCGCATCACTGCCCCTGTGTAGCGGGCGCAGGAATTCTGCCAGCCATACCAGCGCGGTGGTGACAGGCTGCCATGCTTCGTATGCGGAATGGTAACTGATCCCCAAAAACTCTCCCCAATCGGTAACCGGCCTTTCGTACACTGAGTCGAGCAACGTCCCCCACCAGCGTTTGATCTGCCCGCTGACCGGGGATGCAGCGCCGAAGGCAATCTTGTTATAGAGCATGTACAGGGCAAGCAAGCCGCCGACGATGCCGTAGTAAACGGCTCCATCTGCCAGCCATTTTTTCCAGTTCGCTTTGAGTTCTTCGAGGGGTGCGACGGGTGGCATGTTAGTATCGATCTTTGAGTTCCCAAACCAGATCATTGCCAGCCGAAGCGCAAGGATTAAAAGGAGGCTAAGTCCCCACTCAATGAGGAAGGCGCTGCGCGGAAAATTTTTACCGACTCCAAGTTGAACAAGAAGCAGATAAAGAATTGCGGCGGCAGCCGAGGAAAAAGTCACAGCGCTGGCGGTACGGCGGATCGTTTCCAAAACTGAAGCGGCGCGCGGATGCCGGTATGCGCCGAAGAAGTATAACGAGATAAGTTTTAGAACGATGGCCAAAACTGCCGCCTCCAGCGCGGAATTCGCGTAGGTTGAGTTGTATTGGGGGATGCCCGTGCGTAGCGCCACCGAAGCCGTCATCGAAAGGAAAACAATGAGCATATCCAGCGGGAGCAGAAAGCGCATGGGCTTGCCGCGCAGGATGATCCACAGTCCGCCGAGGAAGGCAAGGAAGACCAGGTCGAGACGGCTGAACATGGCAAGCGCCGCGCTGAGGGCAAGGACAATAATCTGACGCGAGGTCACAGGTTGGGTACGCCAACTCTTTTCAAACTTCGACAGGTTGTGAAGCAAAAGGACGATCCCAAACGCGGCAAGCGGCGTTTCGAGTCCGAGCTTGTAGGCGACGCTCTGGATGTGAATGCTGAATGCCCAAAAGGATGCCGCCGCCATTCCCACCGCGCGGGACAGGTTGTCCCTCACCAGACGATAGATGAGGACGGCGGTTGCCGCATTGAAGATTGCGATCACCACCACCAGGATCCGCAACGGCAGGATCAGGTCGAAGCGGGCGAGGGCAAAGATCGGGATGCAGACCAGCATCCACAACGGGTGGTAGCCGTTGGTGGGGTTGATTCCATCGAAGGAACTTCCCTTCCCTTCGGTGATATTTTGCGCGACCTTGAAATAATAATACGCGTCGTCGCGGACGAACCAGGCGTTGGGAAGGTTATAGGCGTCGGAAAGCGCCGCGTAGAGGTTGATGCCGAGAATGGCGGCAACCAGCAGGATTTCGAACAGGGGGATACGTTTCAGGAAATTCATCTATGAAATGTCGGGTGTGCTCTTTCTAAAATTTACCGCGCAGTGCAAAAGGCGCCGTGAATGGGCGATAAGTTTACCAGCCTTGAGCGCTCCTATTTGATTCCCAACTCGGAGCGCGAGATGACGAGCCTTTGAATCTCGCTTGTGCCTTCGTAGATTTCGGTGATCTTTGCATCGCGGAAGTAGCGCTCGATGGGCAGGTCTTTACTGTAGCCCACGCCGCCGTGGATTTGAATCGCCTGATGGGTGACATACATGGCGGTTTCAGACGCGAACAACTTTGCCATTGCGGCTTCGGCGGAATAGCGCTTCCCGCTTTTGATGGCGTTCTCTTTGGCGATGGCGGCGTTGTAGAGCAGCAGTCGCGAAGCCTCGATGCGGGTCTTCATGTCGGCGATTTTGAATCCCGTCCCTTGAAAAGTCCCAATCGGCTGACCGAACGCTTCGCGCTGACCCGCATACTGACGGGCGGCTTCGTAGGCGGCTTCGGCAATCCCCAGCGCCTGCGCCGCAATCCCGATGCGACCCGCGTCCAAAACATTCATGGCGATCTTGAAGCCTTCGCCTTCCTCTCCCAGCCTGTTTTCGACCGGGATGCGGCAATCCTCAAAAATCAACTCGCTGGTTGCCGAGGCGCGGATGCCGAGTTTGGGTTCCTTCCTGCCGCGAGTCAGGCCTTTGGTTTTTCCATCCACAAGAAAGGCGGTGATGCCCTTTTGCTTTTTGGCGGGGTCGGTCATCATGAAGACGACGAGGTAATCTGCCACCGGTCCGCTGGTGACCCAGGACTTGCGCCCGTTGAGGATGTAGAAATCGCCGTCGCGCGTGGCGCGGCTTTTCATTGCGCCCGCGTCGGACCCGCTTTGGGGTTCGGTCAACGAGTAGGCGCCGATGGCGGCTCCCGATGCAACGGGGGTGATGAATTTTTTCTTCTGTTCTTCGGCGCCGA
>CAILWD010000086.1 GCA_903837815.1 uncultured Chloroflexota bacterium
CTGACATTGTGTTAAGTTTACGCCTTGTTTGAGGTTTTGGGGAGTCAAAAGTCGGGAGACTTTTGACTCCAATTGGAGTCCGACGACTCCTGTCGTTGGATTTTTTCATCCTGAGCGCCGTCGAAGGACGCGGTTTTACGGCGCTTCGGTTGCGCTCACGCTTCGACTGCGCTCAGCGCGGATTTTCTGCAATCCATTTTGATAGCGTATCGCCGACGGCTTTGAGGGATTCGGCGGAGACTTTGTCCGGGGTGTCCTGCGTGGTGTGCCAGTAGGGATAGTCGAAGTCGATGATGTCTACGGCGGGGATGCCTTTTTCGAGGAAGGGCGTGTGGTCGTCCAGCATGTTCCACTTTTCGGAGTTGATGAATTTGTCGGCGTAGTCCAAACTTTCGGCGGCTGACCAGATTTCGGCGCGGATTGCCTTATCCGAATTCTTTTCGAGGTGGATGTTTAAATCGGCGTCGCCGATCATATCCACAATGACCACAGCGCGGGGCGCGATTTCGATTTCTTCGGCAAAGGCGCGGGAGCCGAGAATCCAATCCCAGTCTGGGATGTTGCCGTTGTCTTCGGCGTCGAAGAAGACCAGCCAGGTGGGGACAGAGTCTTTGGGCAAGGTCCGCGCCAGTTCGAGCAGGACTGCCACGCCTGATGCGCCGTCATTTGCGCCGGGGACGGGTTCGGCTTGCATAGCGGGTGTCGGGTCCTGGTCGGCGTACATGCGGGTGTCGTAGTGCGCTCCCAAAATGATTTGCGGGGCTTCGGTGTTTCGTTTGCCGATGATGTTGTAGATGGGATGTCCCATGCGTTCGGTCTGTTGGATTTCAACCACCCAGCCAGCGTGTTCCAACTCGGCGCGAATCCACTCGCGGATTTGGTCGTGACCCGCTGTGCCAGGGATGCGCGGACCGAAGTCCACTTGCGTTTGCACGTCAGCCAGGGCGCGGGAACCGTCGAAGGAAACAGAATCAGGCTTGCGGGTGGCAAAGGCGGCGGCGTACACGCCGAGGACGAGAATCAGCAAAATTCCAATGATGGTCAGGTAGAGGGCGACGGCTCGTTTATTCATGTGGATTCCTTGTGGACTCCAACGACTCCTGTCATTGGGTTGCCAGTCCAAAGTCAGGACGCGAAGCGTTTGGAGTCCGTTTCCAGATATTCTTTCAGCGCGTTCAAGGCGCGGTCGGCATAGAGTTGCCCGCGTTCGCGCTTGCCCGTTCTCTTTTCGAAGGTCAGCGGCGGAAGGATGCCGAAGTTGGCTTTCATCGGCTGGAAGTCTTTGAGGTCGGCATGGGTGATGTAGTGGCAGAGCGCGCCGAGCATGGTCTCTTTCGGAAGCGTGAGCGGAGACTTGCCATCGAGCAGCCGCGCCGCGTTGATGCCTGCCAGCGCTCCCGTGGCGATGTTGCCCATGTACCCCTCGACGCCTGTGATTTGCCCCGCGAAGAAAAGATCATCTCGCGTGATGTGCTGGAGGGTGGGGCGGAGAAGTTTGGGCGAGGCAATGAAGGTGTTGCGATGCATTTGCCCGTAGCGCTCGAATTCGGCTTGTTCGAGGCCGGGGATCATCTGCAGGACGCGCTTTTGTTCGGTGAATTTGAGATTGGTCTGGAAGCCGACGAGGTTGTAAAGACTGCCCGCCAGATTATCCTGC
>CAILWD010000087.1 GCA_903837815.1 uncultured Chloroflexota bacterium
ATGATTATCTACGTCGGCGCGACCCCGTCCATGCTGGCGGCGCTCTTCCTGCTAATTTGGGATTGGAACAAACTCATCAAGGACGGCACGGCGGGCATCGTCAAACCGACCTTCCTGCAAAAACTCGCCGCTCTCGTGCGTGACCCGCTCAAGTTTGGTCCCACCTGGCAAATGCTGTTCATGAATTTCACCACCAGCGGAATCGGCATCTTCATGGCAATCCGCCTCGACGAAATCTTCCGCATGTGGCCCGCCCGCGAAGAACGCATTGAACTCACAGGTCACTGGCACGCCCTCTCCGCCATCATCGCCACCATCATTTTGATGTATTACGGCGACATGCTTGGCTTCAAAGGCAAACTCCGCCAACTCTACGGCTGGGCGCTCATCTTCTTCTCGGATGTTGCCCTCGGCGCGGTGACGGTCTTCGAGATGAAACGCCTTTTCATCGACGAAGCAACCCAGCAGCCGCTCGTCAACGGCTTGATGTACGCCATTGACTTTGGACTCGGCATGTTGCTGGTTCTGCTGGCGGTGGTCATGGTCTGGCGCTTGACCGACCTCCTCAAACCGAAAGGACGCTGGACGGAAGAATTGACTCACGAACTCTCCGAGGAGGTGGCGAAATGAAACGTCTCATTCTGACCTCAATCCTGCTGGTTGCCTTTTTGACTTCCTGCGCCCCCGTTGACCTCAACGCCGCCATGCCAACCTTCGATACAGGCATTGACCCGACCGTCTGGGCGCAAATCCCCGCAGGTGAATTCCACTTCGGACAGTTCGACGAAATCGAATCTACTGCCGCCTACGAAATCATGGTCACAGACGTGACTACCCAGCAATACGCGGACTTCCTCAACGCCGCCGTCGCGGATGGCGCTCTCAAAGTCGAAGGCGACTCCGTCCTCGGCAATTACCCTGGCGACGAGTTCTATGGTGTGAAGCACGAACTCGAAATCAAAGCGGGCGACTGGGAATACATCCCCCTAGCCGACCCGTCGCAAAGAGTCAAGTTTGATGGAAGCAACTTCACAGTTCAGGCTGGGTACGAGAATCACCCGATGACCAGCGTCACATGGTTTGGCGCGTGGGGTTACTGTCAGTATTATGATGCAAGCCTCCCCACTGAAATCCAATGGGAAAAAGCCGCGCGCGGCGACGATGAACGTCCCTTCCCGTGGGGCGATGAAATCATGCGCGAAAACGCCAACTTCTACACCTCCCGCGACCCGTTCGAGGACATGAGCAGTTTTGGTTCGCGCACCAGCCCCGTCGGCTTTTACAATGGCAAGAACTACGACGGCTACCAAACCCTCGACTCCGCCTCGCCCTACGGACTCTACGACATGGCGGGCAACGTCTGGCAATGGGTTGGCGATGTGCATTCGCAGGAAGGATTCAGTGACCGCTTCATGAAGGGCGGCTCGAAAGACACCTACGATATGAACCTCCGCATCTGGACCCGCAACTCCGCCCCGCCGATGTACTTCAGTCCTGGCGTCGGCTTCCGCTGTGCAAGGTGAGGAAGTAAAAATGTAGACAGGTACACAGGTAAAAAAAGTAACAGGTAGACACGTAGACAGGTACGCAGTTATACTCTCGCCCTCTTTACTTGTATCCCTATTTACCTGTCTACTCCTTAGGAGAATCCCATGAGCGCCACCCAATCGTCAATCACCAATCACCAATTACCAATCTCCCAAAAACTTGCCTACTACTGGTCGCTGACCAAACCCCTGCAATCGGGACTTCTGCTTGCAACGGGATTGGCTGGTTACATGAGCGCGCGCTGTCCTGTTTTCAGCATTCCCACCATGATTGGGTTATCGCTCAGTTTGTTTCTTGCGATTGCGGGCAGCACCATCCTCAACATGTGGTGGGACAGGGACATCGACGCCAAGATGGGGCGCACCCAAAAACGCGCCACGTCTGCGGGGCTGGTTGACGGAAACGAAGTCCTGCGCGTCGGCTTGCTGCTCACGGTGATTGGCGTCGGCTGGGCTGTGGCAATGGACTCGCTCTACGGCTTGGTGGTCTTTGCGGGCTGGTTCTTCGACGTGGTGGTTTACAGCATCTGGCTCAAGCGCCGCACCTGCTGGAGCATCGTCTGGGGCGGTATTTCGGGAGCCATGCCCATCCTCGCGGGGCGCGTTCTCGGACTTGGCTCGATTGACTGGATCGGCGTCATGCTGGCGCTCGGCGTCCTGTTGTGGATTCCCACCCACACCCTGACCTTTAGCATGAAATTCGCAAAGGATTACGCCACCGCTTGCGTGCCAACCTTCCCCTCGACCTATGGCATGGAAGCCACCCGCGCCACCATCGCCGTTTCATCGGTGCTGGCTTCGCTGGCGATGATTGCCGCTGGGGTCGGGCTTGGCATGGAATGGGGCTTCCTGCGCCTGCTCGGCGTGCTTTCGGCGGGCTTGCTCATGCTGGCATTCGCCATCACTTTCAAGCCATCGGAGCGCGTCAACTTTGGCTTGTTCAAGTACGCTTCGGTGTACATGCTTGTCTCGATGATTCTGCTTTCCATCTAACATGGACGATAGACGATGGACAGTAGACCGTCCATTGTCCACCGTCCATCGTCTGCTCCCATGAAAATATCCCCCCTCGCCCGCATCCTGCTCCTGCTCACTGGCATCCTCGCCGCCTACCAAGTCTCCGCTGGCATAGACGGCTTCGGCACCGTTCCCATCATCGCCTACACCATCGGCTTCGGCGTTTTGCTCGTGGCGGGCATCCTGCTCATCATTTGGGGATTTGAAGTTTTGGACTCACCCTCGGTAGTCATCATCTCGACGATGATTCCCCTGAGCCTGGCGACGGGACTCATCTGGCAGAATCTCTCTTCGCTGCGAACCCCGTATCTGGTCTTCGCCATCGGCGGATTCCTCGCCGTGAGTTTGACCCGCCTCCGCCCCGCGCCTGGCAAAGTCCCAACCCTTGTACTGGCAGTGGTTCACGGCATCGCAGGCTTGACGATTTTCCTCCTGCCGATTGTCTTCTCGATTCAGGGGAGCACGCATCCCCTGTTCTCCCTCGTCGGCGTCGGCGGCGCGTTGATTGGGCTGGGCGGACTGGCTCTCTCCTTCCTCAAAGCGGGCAAGCCCATCCTCTCGAAAGAACTCATCCTCAAAATCCTGCCCGTCATTTTATTCTTGATGACACTCTGCTTCGTGGTAGGATTCGGGTATGGCTAAAATTTTCTCCCTCCTCAAATCCCTGCGCGGCGAGATGAAAAAAAGCCGCTTCAAGATATGGCTGCGCGCCTTTCTGTTCGTCCAGTTTTCCGCCATCTTTTTCGTCTACTTTTTCCGCGATGTTGGGCATGGATATTTCAAATGGGAATGGATTGTCTTCGTATTCGCCGCCTTCATTCCCGTTGGCTTCCTGCTCAGTCTCATCGTTCCGATAAAAGCGGACGTGGAACTTGGAGCCGTCACTTTCTCGCTGGATAAGTTCTACCTCTTCCTGATTTGGCTGCTCGTCATCGCCAAACTCATCATCGGGCGCATTCCCCCCTTCACCCCCGAAGCGGACTTCATCATGGCGGCGATCATGGGAATCATGTTCGGGCGACTCGGCGGGATCGGTCTGCGGGTGCGCCGTCTCAAACTCCAACATGGATTCACCACATGACCAATATCTTCTTCTCGCTCGGTGCAATCCTCGCCGCTGTTTCCGTCTCGCTGGGCGCGTTTGCCGCACATGGCGCAACCAAATTCATGACCGAACAGCAACTCGGCTGGATGGAAAAAGCCGCCCGCTACAACATGTATCACGCGCTGGCATTGTTCGCCGTCGTCTGGGCGTTGACCCGCTGGACCTCCCAAACAGGATTGCTCAACTTTGCGGGCTGGTCATTCGTGGCAGGCGTTGCGCTTTTCTCTGGAAGTTTATACATCATGGCATTCACTCCCCTGCGGCTGGGCTACATCACCCCGCTCGGCGGCGTGGCATTCGTCCTCGGCTGGGTGTTGCTCGCAATCGCCGCATGGAAAGGTTAACTTCACAGGTCACGCTTTGAGCGTGACCTTTTTATACAAAAAGGAGTCTCATATGTCTTCCAATGGTTTCCCCGCAAAACTGCTTCGTTTTGTCGGCATCGTGCTGATGGCGCTCACGGGTGGATTCACCCTGCTGGGCGGAATCGGCACCACCTGCGCCGCACTCGCCCCCACCAAGTATGATTCCATGAAAGCGCTCGCCCCCTTCCAATGGCTGTACATCCTCTTCGTGCTTTTGGGAATCGCCATCGGCGTTTGGGGAATTTGGGCAACGGTCAAACTCGTGCGCGGACTGCCTGACTCGTACAAAATGAGCCTGCAAGCCCTGGTTGCGGGAGTCGTCATCGGCGGATTCCACATCTACATGTCGCGCATGTTGCGCGGCAAATCCATGCCCGTGGACGCGGTGGTTTACACCACAGTCTTCACCCTCATCATCTTCCTGCTCTTCAAAATTCCCGCCATCTGGCAAGGTGTGGACTTTGCCAAAGCCAAATCAAACGATAGCAAAAAGGCGGGCGGCGCGGCTGCCATTGCAGTAGGACTATTCACGCTGACGATTCAAGTCACGATGGGCGCCACCCACACCTGGGGCGGAGTCAACTACGCAGATGCGTTCAATACATCCATGACGGTGATTGGGGCTGGGTTGCTGCTTTTGGGCGCGGGGATTTTCCTGACTCTACGCGAGTCTTTGGAGAGCCCTTCTACTTGCTGCGCCGCAAAACGCCAATCTCCAGTTACCTCCTAATCGTCGCCTCGCGTTCGGGACCCACCCCAATCATTTTCACAGGGACTCCCGCCGCGTCTTCGATCATCTTGACGTAGTTCTGCGCGTTGATGGGCAAGTCTTCAAACGTCCGCGCCTGAGAGATGTCCTCGCTCCAGCCTGGGAGGGACTTGTAAACGGTTTCCACCTTGTCCAAGCCGTAGGCGTCCACATCGGCATAGCGGACAGATTCCCCATTCAGTTTGTATCCCACGCAGACTTGAATCTCCTGTAATCCGCTCAACACGTCCAGCTTGGTCAGGCAGATTTCGGTCATGCCGCTCAACTGCGCGGCGGTCTTCACCACCTCCAAATCCAGCCAGCCCACGCGGCGGATGCGTCCCGTCGTCGCGGCGACTTCGCCAAACTTTTTATACACTTCGCTGTCGAAATCGTTAATCTCGGTGGGCAGCGGTCCAGCGCCGACGCGGGTGGTGTAGGCTTTGGTCACGCCGACCACGTTATTGATGAATTTCGGCGGGATGCCGAGTCCAGCCGAAGCGGCGGACGGGATGGTGGTCGAAGCGGTCACGAAAGGATAGGTTCCCCAGTCCGTGTCCAAAAATGTGCCCATCGCCTGTTCGAGCAAAAAAGTCTTGTTCGCCTTCAAGCCGTCCTGCACAATCGAGAACAACTCGCGGATGTACGGCTTCAACTTTTCGTAGTAGCCGCGATACTCGTCGCGCACGGCTTCGAACTTCAATGCCTCGCCGCCCAGCGCCACGATGATTTTGTTTTTCAAAGTCAGTTGCACTTCCAGCCGCTGCTCGAACATGTCGCTGGTGAAGTCCGTCCAGCGGATGCCGTTGTAGCTGACCTTGTCTGCAAACACGGGACCAATCCCGCGCCGCGTGGTGCCCGTGGCTCCCTTGCCCTTTGCTTCTTCATACAAGCCGTCCAAAATCTTGTGATATGGCATGATGAGGTGCGAACGCGGCGAGACCCACAGGCGACCATCCACATTCACGCCCGCCTTGTTGAGCATCTCGATTTCGTCGATCAACACCTGCGGGTCGATCACCACGCCGCCGCCGAGCAAGCCCGTCGTGTTCTGCGCGAAAATCCCCGACGGCACCAGGTGAATTTTGAACGTCCCAAACTGATTGATCACCGTATGCCCTGCGTTGTTTCCACCGTTGAACCGCGCCACGTAATCTGCGCGCTCCGACAGAAAATCCACCGCCTTGCCCTTCCCCTCGTCGCCCCATTGCGAACCGATCACTGCGATAACTGTCATGATGTCTCCTCTTCTTTCATGTCACCCTGAGCGCAGCGACACTTGCACCGTGCGCCAGTGCGGTGAGGGTCTCGCCGCTTTGCGGCGGGATTCTTCGGTCGTTTCACTCCCTCAGAATGACACAGTAATTTTTTTGAAACCGACTCCCAAACTTCATCCAAGCGAAAGCCTTGACCAGACTCTCGAACCTTGATTCTCCATCCGACCAGACTCCGCCCCATTCTGCCTGCCAGCCCGCCCAAGCCTTTCTCCAACCTGCAAACCTTCCAACTTGTAAACTTGCGAACCTTCATATCAACCGCCACGCATTATAATATCGCCCGACTCAATTCAGAGGAGCAAATATGAAAATCCTACAGGACACCGCTCTGACTTACGATGACGTTTTACTCGTGCCGCAATATTCCGAAGTGGACTCGCGCCGCCTGCTTTCCACGCAGACCAAATTGACGAAGCGGATCACCTTGCAGATTCCGCTCGTCTCTGCAAATATGGATGTGGTCACTGAAAGCGAGATGGCGATCACCATGGCGCGTGAAGGCGGCATCGGCATGATCCATCGCTTCCTGACCATTCCCGAGCAGGTGCGTCACATCGAGCGGGTCAAGAAAGCCGAATCTTTCATTGTGGATAAACCTTTCACCATGACCGAAGCAAACACCGTCGGCGACCTCAAACGCGTGGTGGAAGAAACAGGCACGGGCGGAATCCTGATTCTCGACGTGGATCAAAAGTTGATCGGCATCGTCACCACCCGCGACCTGTTGTTTGAATCCGATGACAACAAGCCCGTCACCCAAATCATGACCAGCCCCGTCAAGACCGCTCCGCCCAACACCACGCTCAAAGAGGCAGAACGTTTCCTCCACGAATACCGCGTGGAAAAACTTCCGCTGGTGGACAAGGACGGCAAGGTCAAGGGCTTGGTGACCTTGAAAGACATCATGAAGATCACCAAGTTCCCGAAGGCGACGAAGGACTCAAAGGGGCGGCTGGCGGTTGGCGCGGCGGTGGGTGTGCGTGACAAGGAAATGCGCCGCGTCGAAGCCGCCCTCGCTGCTGGCGCGGATTGCATCGTTGTGGACATCGCTCACGGCGACTCGAACCTCGAAATCGAGATGATCAAAAATATCCGTAGGAATTTCCCCGCAGCGCAAATCATCGGCGGCAACGTGGCAACGGCGGACGGAACCAAGCGCCTGATCGAAGTTGGTGTGGACGCGGTCAAGGTCGGCGTGGGACCTGGCTCGATCTGCATCACGCGGCAGGTGGCAGGCTCAGGCGTCCCGCAGTTGACCGCTGTCATCGAGTGCGCCAAAGCCGCCGCCGAATACGGCATCCCGATCATCGCCGACGGTGGTATCCGCCAGCCTGGGGACTTGGCGAAAGCCATTGCCGCTGGAGCGCAGACCGCCATGATCGGCAGTATGCTTGCAGGCACAGACGAAAGCCCAGGCTTGGTCATGACCCGTAAGGGACATCGTTACAAAGCCTCACGCGGCATGGCATCGCGTGAAGCCAAAATTGTCCGCGACCGCAAGGAAGGCAACGACCTGACTCAAGAAGAGATTGAAGAGTACGTCGCTGAGGGTGTCGAAGCCGCCGTCCCGTATCGCGGACGCGCACGCGAAGTGCTGACCCAACTCGTCGGCGGTTTGCAGTCGGGCATGAGCTACAGCGGCGCAACCACGCTTGAAGAATTTCAACAAAAAGCCATCATGGTGCGGATGACGGGTTCAGGCTTGCGTGAGTCTGGTCCGCATGATGTGGAAGTGTTGGGATAGGTAGATAGGTAGAAAAGTAGACAGGTAGACAGGTAGGGGCGTTGTCACTTGGGTGCCTTTTACCTGTGTACCTGTATACTTGTGTACTATTAAAGGAGATACCATGACCGACCAAACAAAAACCTGGATCGAGAAAGACAAAAAGCAACTGCACCCCACCTATCATCCCAAGTCCCACGCCAACCCGCTGGTGATTGAACGCGGCGAAGGCGTCTGGCTCTACACCACCGACGGACAAAAAATCCTTGATGGCATGGCGGGACTGTGGAACGTCAACGCGGGATATGGGCGTGAGGAACTTGCTCAAGCCGCCTACGAGCAGATGAAGACGATGGCGTTCACCTCCAACTTCGCGGGCATGACCAACCTGCCGTCCACGTTGCTGGCAGATAAACTCGCGGGCTTCGCCTACGAAGGCTTGAACACCACGCACTTCACCTCTGGCGGTTCGGAGGCGAATGACTCTGCGTTCAAGACCGCCCGCTATTATTGGAAGCGCAAGGGCAAGCCAGGCAAGTACAAGGTGATTGCCCGCAAGGGAGCGTATCACGGCGTCACCCTCGCGGGAACTTTCGCCACAGGCTTGGAAAAATATCACACGATGTTCGCGCCAAAGGTCGAGGGATTTGTCCACATCCCCGCGCCGAATCCGTATCGGTACGAGGGTCAACTCAAAGCGGGTGAGACTGTCGGTCAAGCCGCGGCGCGTGAACTCGAAGAAGCGATTCTTCGCGAGGGGCAGGATACCGTTGCCGCGTTCATCGCCGAACCCGTGATGGGCGTGGGCGGCGTGGTCGTTCCCCCAGCCGATTACTTCCCCCTCGTTCGCCAGATTTGTGATAAATATGAAATCCTCTTCATCGCGGACGAAGTCATCACAGGCTTTGGTCGCACGGGCGAATGGTTCGCGCTCAAGCATTGGAACGTCAGACCTGACATCCTTTCCTTTGCCAAAGCCGTCACCAGCGGATACGCCCAACTGGGCGGAATCCAAATCTCGGATGAAATCCGCGAGACGATGGAATCCGCCGCCGACACCGAAGCCTACATGCACGGCTTCACCTATTCTGGACATGCCATGTCTTGCGCCGTCGCGCTGAAAAACATCGAAATCATGGAACGCGAGGAATTCCCCAAACGCGCCCGCGAGTTGGGCAAGCGTCTGCTTGACGGATTGCAGACCCTCAAAGAATTTCCCTTCGTCGGCGATGTGCGCGGACTGGGTCTGGTCTGCGGCGTGGAAATCGTCTCGGACAAGGAAGCCAAAACCGCCGACCCCGCCCGCACCATGCAAATCTTCAAAGCCGCCCAGGAACGCGGACTCCGCACCCGTCCGCTTGGCAACACGCTCGCCTTTGCCCCGCCGCTCTCCATCACCGAAGACGAAGTGGATGAAATCATCAAACGCCTCGGCGCGGCGATGGATGGAATCCAGTAACTAGATGATTAGAGATTAGTGGTTATCAATCTCTAATCTCTACTCTCTACTCTCTAATCTCTACTCTCTAACTTATGTCTGTCTACCTTCACGACATCCCCCTCTCTCAAGCCCAAGCCCGCCTGCGCGAAGCATTGCAGGAAGCGGACCTGTGGCGCGTCCTCGGCACGGAAGAAATTTTGCTCGATGAAAACGCCCTCGGACGTGTGACCGCTGAACCCATCTGGGCGGAGATTTCCTCGCCGCATTATCACGCCTCCGCGATGGATGGTTTCGCCGTCCGCGCGGTTTCGACCAACGGAGCCATGCCGTCCGCGCCCGTCACGCTCTTTGTCGGCTCACAGGCGCAATACGTGGACACGGGCGACCCGCTCCCCGAATGGGCAAACGCGGTCATCCCCATCGAAAACGTCGAATCGCTCGACGCG
>CAILWD010000088.1 GCA_903837815.1 uncultured Chloroflexota bacterium
ATGAAAGAACTTCGCACCGAAATCGAGATTCAGGCAGCGCCAGATAAAGTATGGCAAGTCTTAACGAGTCTCGACAAGTACTCCGAGTGGAATCCATTTATTCGCCAGGCGATTGGAAAAGCAAAGGTGGGCGAAAAAGTGGACATTACTTTTAAGTCGGGGTCAAAAGAGATGACGTTGCATTGCACTGTCATCAAGGTGGAGCCTAACAAAGAATTACGCTGGAAATATTATGTCGCCCTGCCTATTCTATTCAGCGGCGAACATAGTTTCATCATTGAACAGGTGGAAAGCGACAAGATTCGCTTCATTGACCAAGAGATATTCAATGGATTGCTTGTTTCATCGCAAACCAAGGATATTGACGCCAATTCAAGGCAGGGTTTTGAAGCGATGGACAAGGCGCTGAAAACAAGAGCAGAGCAATATTAGTTTTATAGTTTCTTGGTTTCAAAAGCCCATGCAAGTATTGGCTTTGCTGTTTAATGGCAGTACAATCAATCTAAGACAATCGCAAATTTCAATTTGTACGCGGCTCCGGTTTTTGTTGTGCATCTCAAAAATATCGACATCAAGAGAATATTAAGGAGACACAATCCATGAGCGACGAAAATAATCAAAAAAACGCGGGGTCCTTCTGGACCACATTGCCGGGCTGCTTAACAGGAATCGCCGCCGTAATAACAGCAATTGGCAGCATTCTTACCATACTTTACACAGTGGGTTTATTAAAACTTCCAGAAAATTCTCTCCCGGAAACTCCAACCCCTGTATCCGCACCAGGTTTGTCGTTTACTGGCACCTGGCAAGGTGACGACCCTGACGATGGTAGCACGATAAGTCTAATTCTAAAACAGGCGGGAAATACGATAGAAGGCACGTTTAGCGACACCTTCAGCAAACAAACGGATGGAACGATGATTAGACCAGGGTGGTGGGGAAATGGCATAGGCAGTTTGTCTTCTCCGTCAGAAGCGCGAATGTCATTTGACCTTGCTCGTTCCAGCGACAGCCTTAAACTCGACGTCCGTTTGATATTATCAAATCAGAACGATACACTAACGCTGGAAATCCCACAATCATCCACAATTATCCTTAAACGTCAGCAGTAGTAAATTTTGTATAACTGGCAACTGCCAAAGAGTGAGCCATGCTCAAGACAGGCTGTGGGACGCTTCGAGTCCTGCTCCCAAGTCGAATCCATGCGCCGGCCGAGGTGCCTGCTCGGCAGAGATATGACTGTGGTATCCTTGCCCGCAAGGTAAAAACATGACCAAACTCCCCATTCCTGAATCCTATTGGGTCGAAGAAAACCGACTGCTGGCGGGCGAATACCCCGGTAATTATGACCTTGAAACGGCCCGCCGCCGCATCGACGCCTTTCTCGAAGCGGGCATTACCACCTTCATCAACCTGACCGAAGCGCGCGAACTTCCACCCTACGAAGAAATCCTCGCAGAAGAGGCGAAGGCTTACGGTATCGATGTTTCCCATCAGCGCATCCCCATCCTTGATTTCCGCGTTCCCTCTTCCGAAACGATGAGCGCCATCCTCGACGCAATCGACGAATCTCTCGGCAAAGGACGCCGTGTGTACGTCCACTGCTGGGGCGGAGTGGGACGCACGGGCATGGCTGTCGGTTGTTACCTTGTCCGCCACGGAATGCCGAACGAGCAAGCCATCGAAAAGGTCAACCAACTCTACAAATCCCGCCCCATGGGTTTCCGTCACCCACGTTCGCCCGAAACCGACGCGCAGGTCGAATTTATCCGCAACTGGTGGGACGACCCCGAGGACCTCAACCGCAGCCTGAAATGTTTTTGTGAAGGATGAACTGGCACGCGCGCTACCTTCAGCAAGCCGCCTGGACTCGCGATCTGCGAGTTTATCTATTCGAACGGGCGGGATTGAAAACCGCGTGCCGCGTGCTGGAAGTAGGATGTGGAACGGGGGCGATTCTGCGCGAATTATCTGTTCCCGCCCTGCACGGACTCGACCTCGAAACTGGTTCGCTCGCCGAATGCCGAGTCCACGCCCCAGCCGCTTCGCTGGCGCTCGGTGATGGGCACTTTCTCCCGTATCCAGATAAGACATTTGACATCGTCTATTGCCACTATCTATTGTTGTGGGTCAAAGACCCATTGCAGGTCTTGTGCGAAATGGCGCGAGTGGGGAGCAGCGTGTTAGCATTAGCAGAACCTGATTACAGCCGTCGGATGGATGAGCCGTCTGCGCTCAAACCATTGGGTGAGTGGCAGACCGAGGCGCTCCGCAGGCAGGGAGCGGACCCATCCTTCGGCGCTTCGCTGGCAGAGACTTTTTTTCAGGCCGGGATCAGGCTCATCGAAACAGGACCCATTCGAGGCGGGGCGGTGGTCAAATCCGCTGATGATTGGGAATCCGAATGGGCTGTGATCCAATCTGATCTGGCAGGCTTTGTCCCGGAACGCGAAATCCAAAAGATGAAAAAACTGGACGAATCTGTCCGCGAGGATGGAACCCGCGCCTTGCACGTCCCAACCTTCTTTGCCTGGGGTAAGACTTAAGTTGCATCGGGCTTCGGAAAAAGGGAAGTATAATTTCACAAAAAGCAGGAGGCAGGTTTTGGAAGAATTTAAACAGGAAATGGAAGCAGAGCCGCAGATTTCCGTTCCTTTGGAAGAAAAGGTAAGTTGGGGACGGATTATATTCGATGTTATCGAGACTCTTGCGCTGGCTGTCCTTCTGTTTTTTGGCATTAATGCCATCTCTGCCCGCGTGCGCGTGGATGGTTTCAGCATGTTGCCGACCCTCGAAGATAGCGAGTTCGTGCTGGTCAGCAAGATCAATTATCAACTTGCCAGCGTGGAGCGCGGCGATATCATCGTGTTTCATTTCCCGATGGATCCCGAGCAGGAATTGATCAAGCGTGTGATCGGTTTGCCAGGCGATGTGGTCAACGTGCAAAACGGAATTGTTTCGGTCAACGGGTTGGCGCTGGAGGAACCCTATATTGCGGCGGCTCCGGCATACTCCGGCGAATGGGATGTTCCGGATGGGCACTTGTTCGTGCTGGGAGATAACCGCAACGATTCCTCCGATTCTCATTTCTGGGGCTACCTGCCCTTCGAGAAGGTGGTTGGCAAGGCGGTTATAATTTACTGGCCCCCTCCGTTGTGGAAGGTGATCGAGCATACGAATATTTTGACGGCACAATAGGAATTTTAGATGAAAGAAATTGAAAAGAGTTTGACTGAATATTTTCCCTGTAACGAATGTCACGCGGGCAATCTTCACCCGCGCCGCGTGATGTATTTCACCTGGATCGGCAGCCAGTTGATCAGCGTGCCGCAGTTCCCCGCCTGGGTTTGCGATGTCTGCGGCAGGCGGGAATACGACATGAAGGCTGTCATGTGGCTGGAGATGATCCTTGACCCGAATGCGGGCAAGCCCACTAAAAAGCGGCGCAGCCCCGCGCCTCACTCGCGCCCGCAGGCCGGTCTTCGCCGCCCGTTGCGCGACTCGTAACCGAGGAGTTCATTCGCCATGTCCATTATGCATGATGTCTCCCCCCGCACGTACCGTTTTCTTGCCGCCGATATTTTTACGGCCGGCTATCGGGTGGTCGGCAAGATCATGATTACCAGTCATGGCGCAATGGGGATGATGAATGATTCGACCCGCTCGGCGGTTGAGATCAACGATGCGCGTATGGCGCGCCTGCACATGCCGACGAAACTGGTGGACCACTTCGAAGTGGTGCGCATGATGAAGCGGCATGTCTATGCCGTCTGCCTGACGCGGCGCGAGGATCTCGGTCCACATGCCATTGTGCGCGGCGGATATACCAGCGTGATCGAGTATCCCATCCGCATCACGACGCAGATGTTCGAGATTGAGGGCATCATGGAATTGCCCGGGCGTTTCGATTTTACGGCGCTCATCACCGATGGCTCGCGTGAATTCCTGCCGATCTTCAATGCCACGCTCACCGCGATTCTCATCCCATCCTTGCGCGTGGAAAGCCCGGGAATGCTCATCAACCGCCAGCAGGTGGATGTGATGGCGTTGTTGAACCAGCGCGTAAAACCGGAAAATTAGTCTCAAAATTTGCTTGACGTGTTTGGGGGTGGGTGATAAAATCCGCCCGCTCTAAAAAAGCCCCCATCGTCTAGAGGCCTAGGAC
>CAILWD010000089.1 GCA_903837815.1 uncultured Chloroflexota bacterium
GCGTGTCTGTCCATTGTGAAGTTTGCATGTTTATTTTCCTTATCATTCTAATTTGGATTCATTTCCCGTCAGTCTCGCGGCTCGGTTGCCAAAGCGAAAAGAACAGGAAATGTTTGATGAATGCCGTCGGTCTGTTTCATGGATTGCAACCTGGTAAAAACGTCCGCTTTGAATCTTTGCAGACCTTCCACGCCTGTGGCTTTTTCGACCGCCTCCAAAGTTACCCGCGCCCCATGCGACCATAACGTAGACCAGAATTCCTCCTCGTCGGCATAAACAAAAACAGACGCTTCCGATACAACTTGAATATTGACGAAGCCCGTCGTTTCCATAATTGTTTGAAGCCCTGCTGGCGTCCCGAAATCGGGTTGCGCATCGGGCGTGTTCGCCTCGCCTTGTTCGGGTTCAGGTGGAAGATATGTTTTGGCGATTTCTTCAAACCAGACCCATTGTTCGTCGAACGCTTTATCCCATGTCGCCACCACAACGCGCCCATTCGGTTTCAGCACGCGCCGAAACTCGGACATGGCGCGATCCAGTTGGGGAAAGAAGAAAATCGCAAAACAGCACAAAACAAAGTCAAACGAATTATCGGGAAATTGCAGGGATTCGGCGTCCATCTGGTGCGCCTCGGCATTCGAAGATAATCCCAAACGGTCAAGTTCACTAGCGGTTTCCAGCGCCATCTTCTCTGAAAGGTCAACGCCGATCGCATGTCCCTGCAACCCCACGGCTTCCGCCGCGGGAATGAGAACCGCGCCCCTGCCAGTTGCCACATCGAGAACGTTAGCACCATTGGGAATCTGGGCAAGTTCCACCAACCTGCGCCCGAAGTGAGAAAAGAATCGCGGACCGATATGATCGTACATACTCGCAACCCGATCAAAGAGACCTGAAACCTGCTGTTTTCTTCGTTCTGAATCAGAAAGCGCGTTGTTGTCCATTGCGATTCTCCTTTCTATCCAAACTTTCAACCCATCCCGCAATGGACTTGCGAGACGCGCCAACTCCTTCAACTCGGACTCCTTCGAACATTACGGCGTAATTTGATCTTTCAGTGATTTTCCAAAAAATCGAGGATCCTGCCGTTCACCAGTTCTGCCTGCGTAAACGTCAAATCGTGACCGACTCGGGGAATGACTTCAGTTTCGATCCGGGGCGCGACGCGGTTAAGTCGGCTGACTGCTTTTTGAGCAGGATACATCTTTTCGTTTTCGCCGACCATGAACAGAACGGGAATTTTGAAACTTTGCCAGGCTTCGTCGTTCAGGAGTGTTGCCGGAATCACAGGCATGGGGCTGAAACACTTCTCGGCTGTCTTCCAGTCTGTGACGGCTTCATCCACAAAGGCTTGTCCTGAACTTCCGCCTTGTACAGCATCATGAAGCAGCCAGTAGTAAAACCGCCTGTGAAATTCCGCGAACGGGATGCGGGTGAGCAAAGCCCTGAAGATGAGCGACAAGGATACCGGTAAAACGGTCATCGCCGGGGCTAACAAGACAAGTTTATGAAGACGCTCAGGATGGCAGAGCGCATACTGACTCGCCACCCAGCCCCCGTACGACAAACCCATCAGGTTGAATGTCCCGGTGGGAATGAGAACGGTCAACACTTCATCTAGCCAGGCAATGATGTCTTCCCGGTTTTTGATCTTCCGCCGTCTGACACTCAGCCCAAAATCATAGATGCTATCCAGGGCATACGTTTTATGACGGGAAGACAGGGCGGCAATGTTGGGCACCCATGCGAGCGATGTAGCCAGACTCCCGGGTAATAAAACCAGGGGCAGATTTGTGGATTCTCCACTGATACGGACAAAAGTCTGACCTGAAGGCGTTTCGATCAATTTTGTTTCCGACTTAACCGGCCATGCCCTTGATCTTTCCATGTAAAAGGCATGGTATTCTTTCTGTGCTTGCAGAGAACGAAAGGGATGGAAGGGTGATGTTTTCATCTTCGTTATTGCTTCAACCCATCCCGCAACTGACCTGCGAGACTCGATAACTCATCCAATTCGGACTCATTCAGGCACGACCACGGCGCGAAGAAGAGACGCTCCGCCTCCGCTTCGACCTCCGCCCGAACCTGTTTGCCCGTCGCCGTGATTTGGATCTTCCCCGAAGCGTCGTCCGCCCAGCCGCGCCGCGCCAGTTCCTGCACGTCCGCCGCGTGGACTTCGCGCGTCACGCCGCGCCCGCTGGTTTTCTCGTGGAGTTCGTCGAAGGTCAGCGCGTCGCTTTGGGAGAGTCGGTCGAGAACTTCCCACGTGTGACCTTCGATCTTGTGCGCCCGCCATGTGGCAAAATAGCAATCGTCGCGGTGTCCCTCCAACAGCAGGCAGTGAGCGACAAATCCTTCGAGAAGCGCAAACGTATTCGTCCGCTGGTAGAGGTCGCGTTTGGCTTTGATCAAAACATGCGCGGGGGGTTCGGGCGTGGAGGATGCCGCGTCCGAAATGCGGGCAAGGAGATTCCCAATCGTCCGCAGCGACTCTTTGGGCATGGGGGTGAGAGTCGACATGGTTTTATCTCCCGCTTGCATGAGGCGAACCGCGGCGGCTCGTCCCGACTCGGTGGCGCGGTACATCCCCTGACCGTCGGATGCCAAATATCCCTGCTGAACAGCGGAGGCAAGCCGCTCCTCGTTCACCTGCGCCAGCCCGTAGGGAAAATGGCGCATGAACTCGGCGATGGTAAATGGCTCCGCGTCGAACAACCAAAGCGGCGTCACCCAGGCGTAGTAGCCAGGTGGCAGGGAAAGCTCCTCTGCGGCTTTATCCGCGGCGGGATAGCCATAATTGTCAAACAGAATTTCCGAACTTTCTTCGAGCGTGGACCAGATAAATTTCAGGTTCATAGGTGCCTCCTACCGCCTCAATACATCCCATAATTAACTGGTGGAATGAGGTAACACTTCCAACTCATTTCGCCGCAAGGATCATGGTAAATCCAACCCAACCAAAGGCGTTCGTCTCTTTGCCCATTGCGCGCCAAGAGCGGAGAGTTCGTCTTCACTCAAAAAACGAGCCGCCATTTGAAAGAGGACTTGTTCCTCCTTTTGAAAATGCCCGCGGACGATTGGGAATAACTGCCTAGCAAAGTCTCGCGCAGAGTCGAGGTCGGCGGCGGATTCGATTTTGCCGAACAGGTCAACGATCTGGTTGTGTTCAAAACGCATGACCGCGAGAGGTCCGCCTTGAACGCCGAGGTGAGGTTCGAGCGCGTTGAAGAGCAGTTCGTCTTCGAGACCCGCGTGGGCTTCGAGGGTAAAGGCGAAGGCGGCAAAGCGATGCTGGATTGAGGACAGGGAATCCAACGCGGGAAGCGCCTGTTCGATGTGCCCAAGAAACAGATAAAAGACGGCGTGTTCGCCTAGAAGCGCGTCGGTGATAAGCATGAGATTGTATTTTCTCCTGTGTAATTTATGTTTTGTACCCGATGGGTAGATCGCGAATCACTTCCAAAAAATTGACGCTGCGCGCGGGAAGCCGTTGGGATGAAAAAACGCGAATGACTTTTTCGGTCAACCCTGCGCGGACGACGGACACCTCAGGGTGCTGTTCGATGATTGCGGAGGTCAGGCGGATCATTTCATCGCTTTGCGAATCCACACCTATGAGCACAACCACATCGGGGCGGGATTCGGCAATGTGTTGGTGGATATTTTCATCGAAGCCGCATGTCCCAATCAAATCCATATCCGCATGAAGGCGCAATATCTCCTCCATGCTCTCGCCGAAGAGCTGTTGGGAACACATCAGTAAAATACGATGTCTTGACATGCCATATTCCATTGCGCAACTGACTCTATTCAAGAGTACTAAAGGATGCGACGTAATTGCATCCTTCCCCATCCCGCATCAGGAATGAAAAGAGAAGGATTTTTCCCCGCTGAAGATTCTGTTTGAATTAGTTCTTTATTTTCGTCGCAGATCTAATAACCCGCCACTCGACGGCATAATAAGAAATCTGTAAGGGAATGTTTTTTAAGTCTTAGCCCAAAGGCAATTTACCACAGAGGACACAAAGATCACAGAGTTTTTAATAGGTTTTCTCTGTAAATTCCGCGCCCTCTGTGTGAGAAATGAACTTAAGAAAAACAGGCTCTAAAGTGTCCCATTCATTTTTGAGCGCCTGGCGCGCCATGCAAAACGCCCACGAAAACGAGTTCTTCAAGCGCACGGACCGTGTGCGATTCGCCCGCATCGAACACCAGCAGCGAATTCGCCTCACATGTGCGTTCGATTCCGTCGCCGCCAGTGAAAACGCCCCTGCCCTTTAATATCACCACAAAAAACGGCGAACTCGGCGCATTATGCTCCCGAATGACTTGACCCACCTTGAGTGTGAAGAGAATTGCACGTCCGTGAGGGTCGGCGTGAAGCGGTTCAGCGTGAGGATTGTCTTTTCCAAATTGCAGGTTATCCAACAGGTTTGCGATTTTCATTGTAGACTCCTTTGCTTATTATTCCGAGTAACCTTAATTGACTAACACGTTAATGTGTCATGCTGAGCGAAGCGAAGCATCTCTACGACTGTCCCAGAGACCCTTCGCTGCCGCTCAGGGTGATATTTTGTAAGGTAACTTATGTTAACTTTGGCATGAAAATATTCAAAAGAGAAGGACGCCAGGCACACAAGGGAATTTATCTGATCGAGATGTGCCTGGCGTCGGGCATTAATTTGATTCCGTGCGACCGATCTGCACCCGCCAGATGTCGGGACCTTCCTCGAGATATTCCCATGTGAACTGTCCCGCGTGTTCGTGAACGAACTGGTAATACAGCGGCTTCGGGTCATGATCGTTGATCAGGATAAAACCCTGCCCTGGCGTCAGGCTGGCAAAGGTCTGGAAGATCATCGGGTGCTTTTGAGGCGGGGGAGTTTGCCGTATGTCGAGGGTGGTGGTTATGTTCATTATGTGTCTCCTTTGGAAGATGGTGGGGCGATTATAAAACGAATGGATGTTTCAGCGTTACACATGCGCGGCGTGTTTGGCTTTGTGCGCCGCGTCCTCCATCGCCTCGAACATCTCCCGCGCGGATTCAGGCGTCAGGCGCTGGTCGAGAATGGGCAGATAGACCTCCTCTTCCTTCGCAAAGTGAAGCTTGACAAGCGCATACACACCGTACAACACGCGCTGCAAAACCTTTGTCTGTTTGAATGCCAATTGCGCATCGCCCAAATTCTTTTTCAGTGTTTCGAGTTCTTCAATGTAACTGCCGATTTCAACATGGTCGCGGCTCATGGTCTTGGTAGCGTCGGGACTGCCGAGCACCTTTTGAACAACAGGATACAGCGCAGCCTCTTCCGCTTCAGCATGGGGCTTGAGATGGTGGGCAAGAAATTCATAAACTTCATCCACGCCTTTTCGGGTCTCTGTGATGGACGCGATATCAAGTCTCTCAGCGACCTGACGGATGTGATCTACATTCGGAAATAACTCCTTATGCTCATCACGTAGGGGTTGGGTAACAGTACTCATGGTTAATCTCCTTCAGACTTTGAATGTTTATACTCTTACTATACACGTCTCCTCGCACAATTTACATGACGCAAGTCAATTAACTGCACCCTTTTCCACCAGATGTTTCAAACGCTTCGCGTTCGCGATCGTCACCCACTTGCGCCCTGACTTGACCAGTTTCTCCTCGGCGAAGCGGCTCATCACGCGGCTGACCGTCTCGGTGGTCGCGCCCGTCATTGCCGCCAGGTCCTGCCGCGAAAACGGAAGTTGGATTAAAACGTTATCGTCGCGTGCTTCGCCCACTTTTCCCGCCAACCGCAGCAGCGCCGCGGCGATACGTTGTTCAGCGGTAAACGAACTCAATTGCTGGACGATCTCCCGCGACTCCACCAAACGCTGACTGACCACTTCCAGAGCGTGCCGCGCCACATCAGGATATTCTGAAAGGATCGCTTCAAAATCGGCGGAGGAGATTTGCAGGATGCAACAATCGGTTTGCGCAATGGCAGTCTCCGTATAAATGCGCCCGCCAAGAGCGGTTAATACGCCAAAGTATTCGCCGCCGTGCAAGATATCCAACAGCACTTCCCGCCCAGAAGCGGCTACACGAAGCAACTTAACCTTTCCCATCGCCACAAGATGGAGAAACTTCGCGTCATCGCCTTCAAAATAAATCCGCTCTCCCGCACGTACATCGTGGTCATGAACAAGAGGGTTGATTTTCGCAATCGCCTCGGCGGACAAATGCCTGAAGAACGGCAAACGCCCGATGATCTTCAAACGATACTCCAGAGAACATACGGCAGGGTCCACCCAGTCCAACCGCACGGGAGATTTGGGGCGCGTCATGTTATTTCCTTTCCAATAAAAACGGCGCTCAAGCCTTCGCCCGCCCTTCCCAAAACTCAAGGCGATTCCCCTCAGGGTCGCGGACGTAGATCGCCCTTGCGCCCCAGACTTCCTTGATCGGCGTTGATGCGATTCCCGCGCTCGACAAATCAGCCTGAATTTGTTCAACGTCGGCGATCTGAAGGCTGATGGTAACGCCCCTGCCATCCCCGCTCTTGATGGATGCCCGCGCTTCATTTGCCACGCTCAATCTTGCCGCTTCGTTGAGTTTGAACTCCACGAACCAATCGGTGGAGGCAAGGATGCGAAGTTTCAATCCATCGCGGTAAAACGCAACGGTCTCCGCCCAATGTTTGCAATACAAAATCGTGTTTGCCGCCTTGATCTTCACTGGTTCATCCCTTTGCTTCGGGAAATAAAATCGCCCAACAACGCGGGTCGCCAGCCAGCAAGCCCAGCCCGCCCCGCGCAGGTTTTCCACACGGCTCCGTGTCGAACCTCATTGCAAGCGTTTGGGCAGCGGGTGAAAAATAAGCGATCACCTCGCAATGCAGTTCACCCTCTTCGCTGCGGGTAAAGACAGCCATATCTGCGGGACTTCCCGCCGCCTCGAACGCCGCGATAAATTCCTTCTCGATCTGCGCGGATATCGTCGGCGCCCACATGCCATCGCCCAGCGTCGCAGAGCGCCATCCATTTATCTGTTCCATATATCTCCTTTGTCATAGTCGGCAATCGAAAAAAGATTTCACAAGTCCTGATAGAATAACACGCCACGGAAAACCCCATTATGCCACTTCTCACCCGCACATTCATCAAAACCGCAATGGTCTGTTTCACGCTCGCACTCATGCTTGGCATCCTGCTGGCGGCGGGCATCACGAACGGATTCTTCCCCGTCTACATTCACCTGCTGGTCTTTGGCTGGCTGACCCAGTTGATCTTCGGCGTTGCCTTGTGGATGTTCCCAAAATATTCAAACGAAAAGATGCGCGGATACGAAACCCTCGGTTGGTGGTCGTATGCCCTGCTCAACAGCGGCTTGCTCCTGCGCGCCATCGCCGAACCGATTCAATCCACCCAGCCCAATCCCCTCAGCGGCTGGACGCTTGTGCTCTCCGCCATTTTGCAATTTCTAGCGGGGTTGTTATTTGTATTCAATACATGGCAAAGGGTCAGGGAAAAATAAATGCCGCGCTTAAGTGTCTGGTTCGTACGCGCCTCGTTCATTTACCTCCTGATCGGGCTTTTCTTCGGCGCGTTGATCCTCGCCCAAAAAGGGATTTCATTTTATCCGCCCATCTGGAATCTCTTCCCTCTTCATGTGGAATTTCTGCTAACGGGCTGGCTCATCCAACTGGCGATGGGCGTCGCCTTTTGGATCATTCCACGCTTTAGCCGCGGCTCTCCACGCGGACCTGTGGGCTTGGTCTGGCTTTCCTTTGCATTGCTCAACGCTGGAATTTTTATCACCACCCTGCAATTCTGGTTTCCCCACGCACTCATCATCGGGCGTGTTGCCGAAGTGTGCGCGGCGATTCTTTTCGTCATTGGCTCATGGCGGCGCGTCAAACCACAGGGTGTGTTGTAGCAATCGGCACGGCGCGAAAATACGCCTTCCCCGCGCAGGACTTACACAAGACCGTCCCTTCGCGGAGGACTTCGCGCTGGTTGATGATTTCTTCGCCGCAGATTTCGCACTCGGCGCGTTTGCCTGCCTGACCGATGATCTGCTTGATGGGAGTCGCCAGTTCGATGTGCTGCCAGTCGAGCAGGAGGTCGTCGGGGATGTGTTGGTAGCCGATGAGTTGCGCCTCCCATTTATTTTTTGCGGACGGGGCGTAGTCCCATGCCAGTTCGCGGACGTTGAGTCGCGGGGCGATGCGAATCGCCTGTTCGGTGAGCGAGTCAATGAAGGCGGCGGCGGTCTTGCCGTAATCTTCGATACGCAGGGTGCGCCTGCCGACGTAACAACCTGTCGCGGCGGAGATTCCGTCCACGAAGCAGCCGTCCGTTTCGGCGATGGCGATGAGGCGTTTTTCGGGTTGGGGCAAAGGCAGGTCGAGCAGGAGTCCAGCCAAAAGTCCGATTCGAGCGCCGAGCACTTGTCGCGGACAAATGTTATGGTGATGAGTCGCGCTGAGGGTCAGCAATTCATCCAGTGTTGAAATCGTCTTAAACGAGACAGCGTTCATCTTTAGCCTTTAGGCGAGAAGTTTCCGAAATGCGATAAACAGGCGGGAAACCAAGCCGTAATAAGTAACCACCCACGCGACCAACGCCAGATAAATGAAGTATTGCGGGATGAGCAAAAGAAAATCCATGTTCAATACTTGCGCCAGCCGAAACGTGGCGACGGTGTACATGCCCATTGGGAAGACTAGCCCCCAATAGACGGGGTGATAGGTCAGCGGATAGCGTTTGTAGAAATGACGCCATGCGCCCACAATGAACAAATAAGGAATCCACCAGGTTCCCGCCGCCCAGAAGAAAACCGTGAAGCCCTTGATGAAGGGAGCAAAATCGGCAAGGAAGGAAGCGTGCCCTCGCAACAAGATATTTGCGCCCGCCAATGTGGTGATGGCGACCGCGCCTGTGTTGATCCAATACGATGGGTTCATCTCTTCGGCTTCGATCTTGAAGAACAGGAAGCGGTACATGATGAGCGAGATGATCAGGATGTAGAACATACAACCCAACAGATAAAAGCCAAGCATGGAAAAGGTGAACATCTCCTGCCATGCCTCGAAGCGTGAGACGATCAACATGCCCAGCACAGGCACAGACTGGGTGGAGACGATGAACAGGAGCCAGCCGCCGTTGATGCCATCTTCCAAAGTCGGTTTTTCTTCCTTGACCGTCAATGCGGTAAAGAGGGTGTAGATCAGCAGGAACCAGAGCGCCAGCCCCAAGACCCATAGATATAACGCAATAGTTTCGTTGGCTTGAAGAATGACAAACTGGCTGCCAAGCACATTAGTAGCAGCAACAATCGTCAGGAAACCTGAACCGATGCGGTGATTGGATAGATCACTGAAGACCTTCATGGGATACCGCACAAGGCGGATAAGGGTCAGAATCCACAAGACGATATAGAAAAACTGATTGAGATAAAACAAGGGTATGGCGAGAATATCCATCTTCAAAAGATGACAAGCAATGGATACAATCCCCGTCGCCATAACCAATGCAAAGTAGGCAGGGAAGAGATCGCGGGTTGCGCCTTCAATCAGGTTATTTACTTTACTCGACATGCCGTGCTCCTAGACGACTTTGCGGCGCGTCCAGATCACCAGTTGAAAACTGCGCCAGAGATAACTGATGGGAAAACTCAACATGTGTACCAGCCTGCCAAATGGGAAGACCGCAATCAGCAGGGTGGCATTGAGGAAATGCAGTTTGGGAATCAACGGCAGGGATGCCACATATTGCGGTGCGGGTTGGAAGGTCGCAAGCGATACCACCCAGGGAGTGACCGTATGAATAAACCATGTCGCGCCCCAGCGATAACCAAACGCCATCCACAGACCCAGCGCCACCTGCACGATCAGCAAAACCAGCACAACCCAGTCAGCGGGCGTGGTCACCATGCGGACTTTGCTCGAAGCCACGCGCCGATAGAACATCGCACCCGCGCCCACAAACGCCATAATGCCGAGAACTTTTCCAGCCAGTTCCGCAAGGTAGAGGGTTTCGGGCGTGCTATGCAAAAGGAACATCAACTTCGGTGCGACAAACCCGCCCAGATGAATGAGCAGGGTTGGCAGGATTCCATAATGCCAAAGCGTCGAACCCCAGAATTGAATATCGGTCTCCAAAAATTGCGAGGAGAGACTCGTAAACGAAAACTGGTTGGTGAGAAAACGGTAGATCGTCCCACCCACGGCAAGAGCAACTGCCACGTAGGGAAATACGACGAAGAGAAGATTGTCAAGCATGGCTCAATTCCTTTTCAGGAGTGTGCGAAAGAACAAGTTGAAGCGCCTTCAACAAGCGGACATACGGATTTTGCGACTCGGCAAACGCCTTGAGCATTTTTTCAATTGCGGGCGTTACCCCCTCCACGAGCAGGGTTTGGCAAAACCCGCCCTGACGGTTGGCAGAATCCAAGCCAAGAAAGCGCAGGATGACGGCAAGATGATCGGGCAGTTCTTCGCCCGACGAGTACCCGAAAGTGCGGTAGGCTTCATTTAACTGCGCCATAAACGCACCGCGCTTGTAACTCTCGCCAAACAATTGATAGCCCGCATACGGATAACAAACAGGCTGCATATCAAATGTGACCGTATAGAGTTCTTCGATTTTTTGAACGGATAGATTTTGGATTCCGTTCTGGAATGCTTCCAATTCATCCGCCGCTTCTGAATGAACGCTTCGCACCCTGCCGAGACAGGATTCTGTAATCGAGAACAAATCGCCGCTGGGATAGGATATCAGATCAGCAAACTGGGCATAGAGGAGACCTATGATGTCTTTGCTCATGATTACAAACCTCTGCGCGCGCCCTGGCTGCGACCGAAACCCGTTTCAGCTTTGCGTTGCTGCGGATCATACGTCTCTTCGATGTCGCCTTCACGGCTGGCGGGCGGAATCATAAAGCGTTCCTGATAGGACGGAAGCGAAGTCAGGTGATAGATGGCTTCCGCTTCTTCCGCGTCCATGCCTGCTTTGGCGAGCGCGGCATTCGCCTCTTCGACAGTCACATCGCCGACGGTTTGGGCGCGTTTGTACAAGCGGACAGCGATCATCTTTTGGTACGACTTGATGACGAGTTCATCATTCCCTGCCGCCAGCGTGCGCGACATATAACGCACAGGCACGCGGGCATTTTCCAGCGAACTGAACAGGTCGGTCTCGACGCGCTGGGTTCCACTGCTCTGGGTCGCATTGAGGACGGGCAGAAGCGGCGGGACGTAGAACAGCATGGGGAGGGTGCGATATTCGGGATGGAGCGGAAGCGCGAGTTCCCATTCTTTCACATAACGATAGACGGGCGAACGCTGCGCGGCGGTGATCACACCGTCGGGGATGCCGCTTTCCTTCGCGGCGGCGACAACTTTCGGGTCGTGCGGATCGAGAATCATCTCGCGCTGACGCTGGACGAGTTGTTCATCAGGGACTTTGACCGCCGCTTCGATTTGATCCGCGTCATATAGCAACACGCCCAGATAGCGGATGCGTCCCACGCAGGAGTGGAAGCAGGCGGGAGCCTGTCCCGATTCGAGGCGCGGGTAGCACAAAATACATTTTTCCGATTTGCCCGTTGACCAGTTGTAGAAGGTCTTCTTATACGGGCAGGACGAGACACACATGCGCCAACCACGGCATTTGTCCTGATTGATCAGCACAATGCCGTCTTCGGCGCGTTTGTAGATCGCACCCGAAGGACAAGCCGCCACACAACCCGCGTTGAGACAGTGATTGCAAATGCGCGGCATATAGAAGTAGAAGAGTTGCTCAATGGAAAAGAGCCGCTGTTTCTCTTCTTCGCTCATGTTATCCAGCAGTGGATCGTTGACCGCGTACACGTTAGAACCGCTCAGGTCGTCATCCCAGTTGGGACCCGACTCAATGTCAATCGGTTTGCCATCGATGCGCGAGATGGGACGCGCCGTAGGTTGGTCATCACCGAGCGGAGAGTTGAACAGGTCACTGTAGTTGTACGTCCACGGTTCGTAATAATCGTCCATCGTGGGCAGGGCAGGGTTGGAAAACAAATTTCCCAGCGTCTGCACGCGGTTTTGCATTTTCAATTCCACTTTGCCGTTCTTGAGTTCCCAGCCGCCGTTGTATTTTTCCTGATCTTCCCATAAAGTGGGAAAGCCCGTACCAGGCTTGGTCTCGACATTGTTCCACCACATGTACTCCGCGCCTTGTCGGTCGGTCCAAATGTTCTTGCAGGCGATACTGCACGTGTGACAGCCAATGCACTTATCGAGATGAAATACCATTGAAATTTGTGAGCGGATTTTCATAATGTGATTTCCTTTTCTTCACCACAAAGTGTCACTAAGAAAATACAAAGGTTTTTACTTTGTGTATCTTTGTGACCCTTCGTGGTAAAAGTATTTTAGAACTCTGGCTTTCCAGGCAGTTTACGCACCAAAACAAACGTATCGCGGTTGACGCCCGTCGGACCCCAGTAATTGAAACTGTAGGTGAATTGTCCATACCCGCCAACCATCAATGACGGCTTGAGGTGGATGCGCGTCGGGCTGTTGTGTCCGCCTGCGCGTTTGTTGCCGCGCATGGGTGACTTGGGCGTGCTGACCGTTCGTTCGGGCGCGTGATAAACAATACAAATCCCAGGCGGGATGCGCGCGCTAACGATGGCACGGGTGACGGTCGTGCCGTGGTCGTTGTACAGTTCGACCCAGTCGTTGTCCACGATGCCGATTTCTTTCGCATCCTGCTCGCTGATCCACATCGGCTCGATGCCGCGCGAGAGAGTCAACATGCGGTCATTGTCGAAATAATTCGAGTGGATGTGCCACTTGGCGTGCGGAGTCAGGTAATTCAACTGAATCGTCTTGCCTTCGCTGTGACTCTTGTCCAAGTCGCCAAACGCCAAAGGATCGGGGCGCGGCTTGTACGTCGGTAAATGTTCGCCGTACGCCAGGTAGCCTTCATGATCGAGATAGAAATGCTGGCGTCCCGTCAACGTGCGCCACGGGACGAGCCGTTCCACGTTGAGCGTATACGCCGAGTACGGGCGTCCATCGGACACAATGCCCGTCCAGATCGGGCTGTTGAGCAATCGGTGTGGCTGGCGCAAAATGTCGTTGAAGGTCATGCGGGTGGCGCGGGTATCTTCTGCCAGGTCGGTCAGTTTGAGTCCCATGCGCTCTTCTTCCGCCTGGAAGGCGCGGTACGCCACTTCGCCGTTGGTTTCGGGAGCCAAATGCAAAATCACATTCGCGGCTTCGCGGGCAAACTCCAGCGACGGATAACGCTGGTCGTTCCACGAAACAGTCGGACGGCTTTCCATCATCTGCCGATACAGATCGCCCACTTCGATATGAATCCCATGGACGGCAAAGCCTTCCTTCTCCACTTTGGGACCGTACGAAATGAAACGCTTGCCCAAATTGGCATAATCGCGCTCGGTCACGATGAAGTTGGGCATGGTCACGCCAGGGATGGGTTCGCACTCGCCCTTCGCCCAATCGCGGATGTGCGCTTGCGCCATCTCGGCGGGCGTATCGTGTTGAAGCGGCATGGCAACCAGGTCGCGCACGGGTTCGGGCAAATGTACCTGCGCCAACTCGCTGACCTTGCCCGCCAAAATCTTGAAAATATCCCAGTCCGATTTCGACTCCCATGAAGGCGGCACCGCCATCTGCAACGGATGGATGAACGAGTGCATGTCGGTCGTGTTCAGGTCGTCCTTCTCATACCAACTCGCGGTCGGCAGGACGATGTCCGAATACAACGCGGAGGTATCCATGCGGAAGTTGATGTCCACCACCAAATCCAATTTACCTTCGGGCGCTTCATCGCGGTACACAACTTCGTTGAAGTGACTCTTATCCACCTCTTCCGAAATCACCTGATGGTGCGTGCCAAGATAATGCTTGAAGAAATATTCCTGTCCCTTCGCGCTGGCGTTGAGCGCATTTCCGCGCCAGATGAACCACAAGCGGGGCCAGTTTTCAGGAGCATCAGGATCCTGTACGGCGAATTTCAATTCGCCCGACTTCAACTGTTCTACCACCCATTGACGAATTTCCGCATCGGACTTCGCCCCAGCCTGCTCTGCCATCCTGACAATTTCCAACGAACTGACATTGAACTGCGGATACGATGGCAGCCATCCCATCCGCACCGCGCGGATGTTCGCATCGAGCGTGTGTTCCTGAGTCATGTCGCGGTGTTGCTCATCGCCCGGGCGTGTAACAGGTTGAGGTTCCGTGTAGGTGCGCTCATATCGCCATTGATCGGTGTTGACATAATGGAAGGAAGGCGTGTTCATTTGGCGCGGCGGCTTCTGCCAATCCAATGCGAAGGCAATCGAAGCCCACGGCGCGGCGGGAGCAAGTTTTTCCTGCCCGACGTAATGATTCAACCCGCCGCCGTTGCGCCCCACACAGCCCGTCAACATCAACGTGCCGATACAGGCGCGATAAATGAGATTGTTGTGATACCAGTGATTGACACCCGCGCCGATGATGACCATGCACTTGCCTTCGGTCTTGACGGCGGTCACCGCCCACTCGCGCGCAAATTGAATCACGGTCTGTCGGTCAATGCCTGTGTAGCGTTCCTGCCATGCGGGCGTGTACGAAAGATTCTCATCGTCATAGTTCGCGGGGTAATCGCCTTCGAGTCCGCGCCCCACGCCGTACTGCGCCATCAACAGATCGTAGATGGTCGCCACAGCGGTTTTGCCGCTCGCGGTTTCAATATATCGAACGGGGATGTTGCGCTGGAAGGATTTGTTCTCGCCAAACTCCGCAAACGAAACGGACAACTGATCCGCCGAACCCAGGAAGGTCAGTTGGGCGCGGATCTCGCTTCCATCCAGACCGTCCTTCGGCTCCAGATTCCATTGCCCCTTCTGCTGCTGCCAGCGGAATCCGAGACTGCCCTGCGGCATCCGCGGCGCGTCGCTGATCTCATCCCACACCAAAAATTTCCACTCGCCGTTTTCAACATCTTTCGTACGTTCCACCTGCCCCGCGCGGATCATGCGCCCAGGCACAAATTTTCCGTCCACCTCATTCAGTTCCACAAGGAAGGGCGCGTCGGAATATTGGCGCAGATAATCTAAAAAGTAAGGCGTCGGGTTCTGGTAATGGAACTCGTTCATGATGACGTGATTGACCGCCATCCAGAACGCGCCATCCTGCCCCGCGTTGACGGGAACCCACCAGTCGGCATACTTGGCAACCTGACTAAAATCAGGCGCGAAGACAACCAACTTCGTCCCGTTGTGACGCGCCTCCGCGGCGAAATGCACATCGGGCGTGCGCGTCATGCTCATGTTCGACCCGACGGACGCGATGAACTTGGCGTTGAACCAATCCGCGCTCTCCGCCACATCGGTCTGCTCGCCCCACACTTCGGGGCTGGCGGGCGGCAGGTCGCTGTACCAATCGTAGAAACTCATGCTCACGCCGCCCAGCAATTGCATGAAGCGGCTCCCGCCCGCATAACTCAACATGGACATGGCGGGAATCGGCGAGAACCCAATAATGCGGTCGGGTCCATATTTTTTGACGGTGTAGATCGTGGACGCGGAGATCATCTCCAACGCCTCATCCCATTTCACGCGTCGGAATCCGCCTTTGCCGCGCGCCTGCTGGAACGACCTACGCGCCGCTTCATTCTCCATGATGGCTGTCCACGCTGCGACAGGGTCTTTGTGCTCCTCTTTGGCTTTGCGCCACAAGTCGAGCAACACCCCGCGCATGTACGGATACTTGAGGCGGATGGGGCTGTACTGATACCACGAAAACGAAATCCCGCGCTGACAACCGCGCGGTTCATACGGCGGAAGGCCAGGCTGAAGCGTGGGGTAATCCACCGCCTGCAACTCCCAGGTCACAATGCCGTCCTTCACATAGATCATCCACGAACAACTGCCTGTGCAATTCACGCCATGCGTGCTTCGTACCACGCGGTCATGCTGCCAGCGATTCCGATAAAACTCTTCCCACTGACGGGCTTGCGGGTTTGCGATTTCTTCGATCCAGCTCACAGATACCTCCTAGTTTGCATTTCAGTACCGCAAGGTTTACCTTGCGAATGACAATGCGAGCATTGTCGTATGAATTATTGTTGCTTCTTCACCGCATCACGGACAAGCGTCTTGCGAACGCCGCGCAAACGGCTGCGGTAGACAAGCCCGAAAAACACGACTGCCGCCCCAACTCCGCCGAAACTAAGGACAAACACCATCCATTCCTTGTCAACTTCCTCTTCGCCAGCAGACTTCGTCATGAAGACGATCAAGTCGGCTTGCTCAGATTCAGTCAGCGGATGCGTGGTATAGATCGGCTCCATAACAGGCGAAATTTCCGCTCCGCTATTGGCTAAAATCGAGACCATCTTATCTTGCGTGAGACGATCAGAAACATCAGTCAGGTTCGGACCCATATTTCCCCCGCCGAGCAGTCCGTTATCGCCAATACTATGGCATCCCATGCAGGGCGGACCTTCGTTCTCAAAGTGGGCGTAGCCCATGAATAATTTTCGCCCGTTCTCCGCGTCTCCGGCGCCAATGGCACTGGCAGAAACCGGTATCGCCCCTTTCCTTGGCGCGGACGCGCAACCTGATAATACAACGGCGAAAAGCAATACGATAAAAAGGGTCGCACTCCCTTTCGATTTGCCTTTTTTATTGGTCATGGGTTCCAGCCTCCTGATGAAGGGAACAAAGCATTGGACGGCGTCTCCTAATAAAGAGTTTTGAGTTACTTTATTTGTATGTGAAAAAATGAACAATACTCCCCCAAGAATACTGTACTTCTTGCCTCATTCCCATCCCCCGCCATCCTGACTCAGGAATGAAAAAAGAGTGATTGATCAATCACTCTTTTTTCAAAAGAATTAGTTCTCCCTGGTCTACAAGATCCCTTTGACGTGGGCTGCTTTTGCCGCCTCGCGCCGCGTGCGGACGTGCAGTTTGGCGAGGATGTTCCGCATGTGAGTCTTCACCGTGTTCAGGCTGATGTTCAATTGGGCGGCGATCTCTTTATCCATTGCGCCTTTTGCCGCCTGCACCAACACCTGCTGTTCCCTTTCTGACAACCCGCCATCGTCTTCCGACTCTGAAACGCCGCCCGTGCTCAGACGCCGAAACTCCGAAAGGACGCGCCCCGCCAGATTATGCGACAATGCGGCTTCCCCACGCAATGCGCCGCGCAGCATTTCCAATAAATCCTGCGAGCGGATGTCTTTTAACAAATAGCCCTGCGCTCCATTCTTGAGCGCATCGAAAAGCATGGAATCGTCGCCGCGAATGGTCAACATGACGATGATAGTCTCTGGCAGGGCATGGCGAATCTGCCGCGCCGCTTCAATACCGCCTATGCCTGGCATTTCCACATCCATGAGGATCAAATCTGGCTTTAATTCCTGCGCCTTGACGAGGGCTTCAAAACCGTCGCTGGCTTCGCCGACCACCTGCATATCGGGCTGGGACCTGATAATACCCGCCAGTCCCTCGCGGAAAAGCGCATGATCGTCAACCATCAATACGCGGACTTGTTCCATGTTCACCTCTTCCTTCTGCCTTCCACCATAAGGTAACCCGAGCGCCCCGTTCAGGCGCGGATCGAATCTCGATTCGTCCGCGAATGTGTTCGGCGCGCGCGTTCATGATCTGCAAACCAAAATGCCCGTTCGGGGCGGGCTGGGATGAATCGAATCCGCGACCGTTATCTTCGACTGCCACAAAATTTTCTTCGCCGCGCCTGCCTGCAAACACGCTCACCTTCCGCGCCTGAGCGTGACGGGCTGAGTTGATCAACGCCTCGCGCACGATGTTGATGACCTGCTCGGCGGTGGCGGGAGAACATTGAGGCGCAGAATCAGGCTCGGGTTGCCAGACCAGTTCAAAGTCATGTTGTGAGGCGATCTCATCCAGCGCAGCACGCAGGCGGGTGTACAAATCCTGCGAGGGCGGTTCTTCCATCAAACGATTGATGGCGCGGCGGACGTCGCTGGTGGCTTTGTTGATTGTCTCGCGAGTTTTGCCAAGATGATCCAGCGCCGCGCCTTTCTTTCCATTGGAAAGAAATTCGACAACCTGGTCGGTCATCAATCCAAGATAACTAAGCGTCTGCCCAAGCCCATCGTGCATTTCTGCGGCAACGCGGCGGCGTTCTTCAAGGGTTGCCACGCGCTCGGCTTGCGCGAACAGCCGCGCGTTTTCCAATGCAATCGCGGCGACGTTTGCCAGTTTGGTTAACATCTCGGCAGACTCATTTGCGAATTGATTCTGCGCGGGGCTGCCCACGCACAACGCGCCGATAACGCGGTCGCCAATGCGCAGCGGAGCCGCGAGATGGCTGGCGCGATATTCATCCGAAAGCATACGGCATCCGCCATTGCAGGATTCCGAACCGCAGATCATGGTGTGGTCACTTGCCAGCACCGCCAGTGCAAATTGCTCATCGGTCGGCATCACCTTGCCCACAATCGCATGTTGCGGTCCGCTCAATGCCTGAAGTTTCAGCCAATGCTGGTTTTCATCGACGAGGCACAACGAAGCCACCTCGCCGCCCAACAAGATGCGCGCCTTTTCGGTAACAGAGTTCAACACCTGTTGAATGTCGAGCCGCGACGAAATCTCACGGCTGACTTGATTCAGCGTTTCAAGTTCCTGCGTGCGCTGGGCAACACGCTGCTCCAACTCTGCGTTCCATTGGATGAGTTCGACGCGGGCGGATTGAAGACTGAGCCGCATATCGTCGAACGCCTGCGACAAAACCCGCATCTCTTCGGGACCCTGAACCTGCACCGCCCCATCGAGCTGATTCTTCCCGAGTCTTTTTGCCGCCACGCCTAACGCCAGAAGCGGCTTCAACAGGGACCGCCGCGTAATCCACGCGCCGACCGCCAGCAGCGCCAGCGCGGAAATTAAAAATACAAATTGAATCAGGCGCAGGCGGTTCACCTTTGCAATCGAAGCGGCTTCGTACAAACGCACGACCGCGTCTGTTTTTTGAACCAGAATTTTTGATTGGATTCCAAGGTCGTCTTGCAGCAAACCCGACTCGGACGGCGAAGCGGCAATGGTTCCCAACATGGAACGGTATTGAAGCCAGTTCGATTCCATATCTTGCAACGCGGCTAAAATCTGCGGGTCGCGCGTCGCTGGCAGGCTGGCGATACCCTCCTCCAGGTATGGAGCCTCTCCCCCGTTTTGCAAAGCGGATAAAGTTTCGCCGAACATCCGCTCCGACTCGCGCAATTCCCCCAGCGCGGACTCATCCCCGCCCTGCAATTGAAGCGCAAGGCGGGTCATCTGCTGGATCAACATCCGCTGACGCCCCGCAAGGTTGATTACAAGCGCGTCCTGTTGCTGAGTCTGCAAACCCCAAAAGGTCAGGCTCGCAGAAACACCGACAAGCAAAACGAATGTGGTGAGCAGGATGACCAGTTGAACTTGAAGACGCTGTAACATGGGGTTGGCGAAAAATCCTTGCGAGAGGATTTTTCAATTATACCTGCTACGCGTTAAGAATCTGGCGGGAGGCAAGAGCGCTCTTTGGAGTCTGGTGTGGTTTCCGTTCAATGGAAAGAAAAAAGCCGCCCTTTGCAGATGTCATTGAAAAGTGGAAAGCGCCGCATTTTAATACATTGACCAAATAAGACTTTTTCACAATCGCAATCGGATCTGTCCGTCGGGGTACATATCTGGTATACGGGTATAATTTCGCCCCACATTGAACCACATTTAATACATACCACACCCTGCCCCCATATATGGAGATAGGGTGCCAAGAACAGAATAAAACTCTCCATATAGCTGAATGATCGTATACGGAAATGGAATTTCTCTCATAAACGATCATGCCGCACTGCTCTACTTGGGAGTGCGTACTTAATGAAAAAAATGCTTTGATAATCCTTTCTCAGGATTGTCAAAGCGTTATCCTTTTATAAGCTGCTCATTACAGCCGAGCTATGTGATACGTCATACCCTGCAAGACACTTTGTTGTAATATTAAAGGTGTGAATAGGAGAGACGTATGAACAAAAAGGATAGAGAGGAATTGGATGTAAGGTTCAAAATAGTTGTACTTGATTTTGCAGATGCGTTTAGCGTTACAAAATCTTGTCGGGAGTTTAATGTTGCTCGTTCAACATTTTATCGTTGGAAACAAAAATACGATAAAGAAGGGCGATTTGGATTGTACAGAAAAAAGCCTATCGCTTATAACCATCCATGCAAGACAGATCATGAAATTATAGACAAGATTCTGGAGATTCGGCAGGAGTACCAAATGGGTGCCTTACGGATCAAATATTACCTAGAGCGTTATCACGGAGTCCAAATTTCAGAATCTACTATTAGCAGGACATTGAAAACTTATGGGGTAAATAAGCTTCCCAAGACGGCCCCAAAACGTGCTATCCATTCCAAGCGCTATGCCAAAAAGGTGCCAGGGCACCATATTCAAGTAGATGTGAAGTTTTTGTGGCTGAAAAACAGCGCGGGGAAAGCAGTGAAGCGCTTCCAATACACAGCCATTGATGATGCAACGCGTATTCGGGCGCTCCAAATTTTTCCAAAACATGACCAAAACAGTGCGATCAAGTTCATAGAGTATGTTGTTGAGAAATTCCCTTTCCGTATCCACACAATCAGAACTGATCGCGGCCACGAGTTTCAAGCTCGTTTTCACTGGTATGTTGAAGATATCGGGATTCAGCATGTATATATAAAACCGCGCACCCCACAACTCAATGGCAAGGTTGAGCGGTCGCACAGGACAGATCAAATGGAGTTCTATCAGTTGCTGACTTACACTGATGATGTCGACTTAAACACAAAATTGCAGGCTTGGGAAAATTTCTATAACTACGATAGGCCTCATCTGGCGCTTGATGGTAAAACTCCTTATGAAATGATGAAGTCTCTCTTAAAATAAAAGACAAAGTGTCTTGCAGGGTATGACGTATCACA
>CAILWD010000090.1 GCA_903837815.1 uncultured Chloroflexota bacterium
ATCTGACAAAAGCGGATGAATGACCTCCAAACAAAAACTCCGAAGCCCAAAACTTCGGAGTTTTTGTTTATTGTCCTCTTTCCGTCTCCACTCGCATGGATTCGCCGTCGGTGATGATTTGAATCCAGCCGCTGCGGTCTGTCCGCAGGAGGGAGTAGCCGCCGAGCGAATCAAGCACATCCTGCGAGGGCAAACCGTTCAGGTCGCCAGCGGACACGCTCAGCACGGTTAACTGCGGGTTGACGTTCTCGATCAGGTCGGGCGGATTGCTTGGGGCGTAGCCCGCATCCGCCAGCAGCAGCACATCCACTTTATCAATCACATTGCCGAACTCCAACTCGTCGAGAGTCCCTTCGCTGATGCCGATGGGAAGCAGGGCGCGGAAATTTTTATATTGGATGAGGAGCACGCTGCCGCGCACGCCCACAGCCTTGACCTCCACCCAAGCCTGGTCGCCCAACTCAAGCCTTTGTCCCACCTCAGCCTTGCTGACGGGGATGCCTTGCGCCGCGAAATATTTGTCCAATGCCTGCGCGGGGAACGAGGCTTGTACGTTGCCGCTCCACAGCACGTTTTCGGGCGGAACCCTTTCCACCAGGCGCGGAAGCGCCGCCAGTTGTTCCTCCTGCGTGGAAGCGATGATCAGCCAGTCGAGTTTGCGCGAGAAATACGGGAGTCGCCTGCCGAGTTCGTCGGAAAGTTTCGAGGCGCTCTCGCCGCCGTTGATCAGCACGTTGCGTCCGTCGGGAGTTTGAATCAAAACCGCGTCTGCCGAACCCGCTTCGAGGAAGGTGATGCGCAACTGCCCGTCGCCCGTGGTCGCGGACGCGCGCCAGATCATGATCGTGCAGGCGAACAGGAACATGAGAGTCGCCGTCAGCGCGACAGTGCGCAGTGACCCGCTCAAGGCTTGAATCCGCTTTTTGATTTCATCCCAGTTGAAGGTCACGCCGAGCAGGAGGGCGTATCCCAGAACCAGATGCCAGAGTTCAACTTCCACAAAAAGCAGGGAACTCCGCGCCAGTACGTCGAACAATTCCACCACGCGGATGGTGTATGCGGCGAACGGCTCGGCGAACCACGCGATGAGTTGTCCCAGCGGAAAGAGGATCAGGCTGGCGAAGACCGCCGCCCCGCCAAGCACCATCACTGCGGGCTGCACAAACAGAATGAACGGGTTGGCGATGAACGAGACAAGGGAGATGCGATTGAAATGGTATGCCATGATCGGAATGGTGGTCAGTTGCGCGGCGAAGGTCAGGGTGACGCTTTCGTTGAGAATCCGCGCAAAGGCTTTCATGTCGTGTTTGAATAGTTTGGTGAGCAGGTTGAGGGTGAAATTGGAAAACGGCTCGGCGTACAGAATCAGACCGAGGGTGGCGGCGACGGAGAGTTGAAAACCCACGTCCCAAAGCGCCATCGGGTTGAAGAAGAGCAGAATCAGCGCCGCAATCCCAAGCGAATTCATGCCGTTGTTGCGCCGCCCCAGTTGACGCGATGCCAGCGACAGGATGCCCATCAACGCCGCGCGGAAGACCGCCCAGTCCGCGCCGACGAGCAGGGTGTAAAAAAGAATCCCGACGATGGCTACGCCCGCGCCGATTCTTTCGCCGAAGATGTTTTTGAAGACCGCAAAGAAAATCCCCGCGATGATGGCGATGTTGAAACCAGAGATGGCGATGATGTGCGCCGTGCCTGTGTTCTTGAAGGCTGTTTGAAGTTCCTTCGTCATGCCCGTGTCCACGCCGAGGAGAATCCCTGCCAGCAGGGACGCTTCGGGGTCGTGATACAGGCGGTAGGTGTTTTCGAGCAACTTCCCCTTGAGCGTGTAAACGAAGCGAAAGAAGAGATTTCCGCCATTGCCCGGCAGGGTTGTGACTTCGTAGGTGGACATGGTCGAGTGAATGCCGTTTCGCGCGAGATAATCACGATAGGAGAATTCCTCGTTTTCGGGCGGAGTCTGCAAAAGTCCGCGCACCCGCACCCGTTGACCGTAGTCGTAGTCCGCGAGCGCCGAGGTGCGGACGAGAATTAACCCCGACGCGGGCATGTCACCGCTGCCTGAGTCCACGGCTTCGACATTGAGAGTCAAATTGGAATAGCTATCGCGTTGATCAGGTGGCTCGTCCAGCGTGCCCGTGACCAATATCTCGTACTCGCGGTCGTTGTAAAAGGCGATGTGGAAGGCGTCGATGGTCGGCTGGCGGAATTGATACCACCACGCACCAAAGAGGAAGAAGGCAGGCAGGATGAAAAAATAATAATGAGAACCGGCAAGGGATTGGAAGGCGGGGAGCTTTGCAACTTCTGGCAGGCGGGAGAGAATGAAGAGGAAGATGAAAAAGAGTCCCAAACTAAGCCAGATGTTCGCTGGCAAAGTCCGCAGGCTGGCGAGGATAATCCCCAAGGCGAATGAGATGGAAACCCATACCAATGGCATGGTTGGGATTGTACATTAGTTTTGAAAAGCGGAGCAGTCAGATGTAATCACTCATCCTGTAATAACTTTTCCTCCGCCGAGGAAATGAATTTCTCCGCAAGATCCAAAGACATTTGCGCGTCCTCCCGAGTGAGTTCAGCTTCTTCTTCGTAATCCGCTGTCTGGCGCAAGTCAAACGCCTTGCGTAAAAACTTGCTCATTTCCTTTGGAAGAATTTTGGTCTTCACAAAATACTGGTCGAATAAAGCCAACACGCCTTGATGTTTTGAGGTCTGCTGTCCGACCGTTGCAAGCAAAGCAAGCGCGGCATAGAACATGGCGTAGTATGCCCGATTGACCACGCTTGCTGGTGTCCCGTCCTGCGTAAATAAACTGACGCCATCTTTGAGGGTCGCGCGGGCGCGTTCCATGCGGTATTTTACAAGTTCCTTTTGCGTCGAATCCCGTTTCACGCCCTCACCCCTTCCCGCTGGATGTTCTGATAAAAAGGCAGGAACGCGTAACGCTTCATCCGCTCCTTTGTGGTGGGAACGGTCGAAATCATCTTCCCCGCCTCGAAGCCAACTTCCCACGCAACATCTGAAACCGCCCCGCGCACTTTGGGATTTACCGCAGGCAGGATCACAAGCAGGTCAATGTCCGAGTCTTTTCTTGCATCGCCGCGCGCCTGCGAGCCATACATAATGACGGTCACAGACAGGTTTAATTCGCTCCTCAGGCGACTGCGGACTTCTTTGGCAAGTTTGAGAGCACGTACTCTTGGGCGGAGTTTCTTCATACGACAATTATAATCCCGCCTACTTCACCATCATCGGAATCCCCGCCACCAAAAAGATAACCTTATCCGCTTCGCGGGCGAGGCGTTGATTTGCCCAGCCGAGCAGGTCGCGGTAGACCCGTCCCATTTGGTAGGGCGGGACAAGCCCCAAGCCGATTTCATTTGAAATAATCAGCCAGTCGGGTTGTCCAGCGCGGATTGCGGCAAGCAGGTCGGCTACTTCCTTGTAAACGGCTTCGGTGAAGGGGGCTTCATCCACAAGTTCGTCTTTCTCAAATTTCATGAGCAAGTTGGTGGTGAGCAGGGTCATGCAATCCAAAATCACGAGGTCAGATTTGATTTCGCCGACGTGCGCCGCCACATCGAGCGGAATCTCCAACGTCTGCCAGTGAGCGGGTCGCTCGGACTGATGCTTTTGAATCCGCGACGACATTTCCTCATCGTCCAGTGCCTGCGCCGTGGCAAGGTACGTCACCGACTTGCCCGATTCTTCCGCAAGCCGTTGGGCGTAGGATGACTTTCCGCTTCTCGCGCCGCCGAGTAACAAGGTTATTTGTCCCATATTATTTTCTCCAGCAAGTCCATATTCAACGCGCCTTCCACTGAGTCAGCCAACAACTCCAAAGATTGATTGAAGATTTCGCTTTGCGATGCGCCGCCGCCGCGCCAGCCCAAACTTTCCAGCCAGGCATGACGGAACTCATCGTTGGCGAAAATGCCGTGCAGATAACAGCCCCAGATTTTACCGTCTGATGAAACGCTTCCGTCCGCGACTTTGACTTGTTGACCGTTGCGGCTGATGATTTCCAACCACGCAGTTTGACTCGGCGTCTCGCCCATGTGGATTTCGTACCCTTCGAGAAGCATGGACTCAAAAGTCTCCTGACTTTTGAGTTGAAAAATCGGGAGATTTTTGAGTCCAATACGCGCGCGAACTTGATAAGTGGCTTTCTCCTTCGAGAACTCGGTGCGGACGGGGAGCAAGCCCAAGCCCGCAGTTTGCTCCACTTTCGACTCGACGTGATGCGGGTCGGCGATGGCTTCGCCGAGCATTTGGTATCCGCCGCAAATGCCGACCACCGCGCCGCCGCTTTTGGAAAACTTCGTAACGGCTTCCGCCAACCCTGTTTTACGCAGCCAGTCCAAATCGGCGATGGTGCTTTTTGTGCCAGGGATGATGACTGCGGACGGAGTCCCAAACTCTGCGGCAGACGAGACGTAGCGCAAGGTCACGCCTGACTCCGCTTTGAGCGGGTCGAAGTCGTCGAAGTTGGAGATGCGCGGCAAAGCCAAAACGGCGATATCGGTTTGGGAGACAGAGTCAGGCTGAGGCGAGGCAGCGAGAGCGGATTCAGAGTTGGAAAAGGCAAAGGGCTTGCGCGAAGCGTCTTCCACAGAAACCGCGTCTTCGTCGGGCAGGTTCAAATTTCGCAGGTAGAGCAACACACCGAGAACGGGAACGCCGCCCTTCTCTTCGAGGATTTGCACACCGTCGGAAAAGAGCGCGAGGTCGCCACGAAACTTGTTGACCACCAGCCCGCGCACGAGGGCGCGTTCGTCGGGGTCGAGCAGCCAGAGCGTGCCGAGCAGTTGGGCAAAGATGCCGCCGCGGTCGATGTCGCCGATGAGCAGGACGGGCGACTGCGCGTAACGCGCCACCGCCATGTTGACGATGTCGCCGCGCCTGAGATTGATTTCCGCCGCGCTGCCCGCACCTTCGATGATGACGAGGTCATAGACGTCGCGCAGTCGGTCGAGGGCGGCGGTGACATGCTCCCAGAGGATTTCCTTTTTCTCGTAATAAGTTTTGGCTTCGAGCGTGTGCCACGGGCGACCCATCAGAATGACCTGCGAGCGCGAGTCGGCTTCGGGCTTGATGAGGACGGGATTCATGTCCACGCTGGGGGCGAGTCCAGCGGCGGCAGCCTGCAAGGCTTGGGCGCGTCCAATCTCGGAACCGTCCGCGCAGACCGCCGCGTTGTTCGACATGTTCTGCGCCTTGAACGGGGCAACCTTGATTCCGCGCCGCGCATAGATTCGGCAGAGTGCGGTCACAA
>CAILWD010000091.1 GCA_903837815.1 uncultured Chloroflexota bacterium
AGCATGGCCTTGCGGCGGTCACCGAAGCCGGGAGCCTTCACAGCCAAAACATTGAGCATACCGCGCAGTTTGTTCAGCACGAGGGTGGCGAGGGCTTCGCCGTCAATGTCTTCGGCGATGATGACCAGTTCGCGCTTGCCAACCTGGACGAGTTTTTCGAGCAGGGGCACGATGTCCTGGGCGGCAGAAATCTTCTTGTCATAGATCAACACGTAGGCATCGCTGATCTGGGCTTGCATCTGCTCGGCGTTGGTGATGAAGTAGGGCGAAATGTAACCGCGGTCGAACTGCATCCCTTCGACGAATTCCTGCTCGAACTGCATGGATTTGGACTCTTCGACGGTGATGACGCCGTCTTTGCCGACCTTGTCCATCACATCGGCGATCAACTGACCGATTTCTTCATCTGCGGCAGAGTTGGTGGCGACGGAGGCAATTTCTTCCTTGGTGTCGATCTTGACGGAGTTCTTCTTCAGTTCGGCGACGATGGTCTCGCTGGCGAGTTCGATGCCGCGCTTCAGGAGCATGGGGTTGTAACCGGCTTCGAGGGCGCGCAGACCTTCGTTGACGATGGCATGAGCCAGAACGGTGGAGGTGGTGGTGCCGTCACCGGCGATGTCGTTGGTCTTCTGGGCGGCTTCCTTGAGGAGTTGGGCGCCCATGTTCTCGAACGGGTCTTCGAGTTCGATCTCCTTGGCGACGGAAACGCCATCATGGGTGATGGTGGGGGAGCCGAACTTGCGGTCAACCGCCACGTTGCGTCCCTTGGGTCCGAGGGTTGCAGAGACCGCATTCGCGACCACGTTCATACCCCGCTTGAGTTTGTTGCGGGCTTCTTCCGAAAATACGAGTTGTTTAGCAGCCATTTTTCAACACTTCCTTTGTTTTGTAATTTAGTAATTAACCAACGATGCCGAGAAGGTCGCTCTCGCGCATGATGAGGTATTTCTTGCCATCCATCTTGATTTCGGTGCCGGAGTATTTGGCGAAAAGCACCACATCGCCAACCTTCACGTCCATCGCAACACGTTCGCCCTTCTCATTGCGGTCACCGGGACCGGCTGCCAGAACCTTGCCCTGCTGGGGCTTTTCCTTGGCGGTTTCGGGGAGGATGATGCCGCCAGCGGTCACTTCTTCCTGCTCGAGGGTTTCGATGAGCACGCGCGCGCCCAAAGGTTTAAAAGAAATCTTTGCCATTGTTTATCTCCTGATAGTGGGTTTTCGAATAATTCAAAGTTTTAGCACTCGATAGTAAAGAGTGCTAAAACTAATCTTACCCACTTAAATGGGCTAAGTCAAGGAGGAAGTAAAAATTCTTACAAAACTCTGACGGAATCCCCCAGCGGGCGAATAAGGCGCTAAGGCGCGGCGGTTGGCGTTCCTTCCGTTGAGGGTGAGAAAGAGCAGATGGCGCGCACCACCACCATGTCGGCGGCGATGTTCGGGTCGCTGATAAATTCGGAGGCTTCGATCATTGCCGCAATCTCCAACGCTTCGGAACAGTAGTTTTTACCTGGCGTGCTGAGCGCGGCCAGTTCGGAGGCGTAGATGTCGTAATAATAGAGGGTGCTGGCGGAAAGCGGAAGCCCCTGAACTTCGGCGGGGGTGTCGCCCGGTCCGCAGTCGCCCCGCGCCGGGCAGGATTCTTCAGCGGAGCATCCGCGTACAGCGCAGCCCAGGGCGAGGATACCTGTCTCGTAGTTGCGGTTCTTGTGATAGAGCACGCCCAATTCGCCGTAAAAGACCGGATTTCCGGGCTGAAATTCGATGGTCTTTTGCACATTGCGGATGGCGATGAAGAACTGTCCCATCTGCGAGTAGGTGCGGGCGATGGAAAGGTAAGGTACCGGATCTTGCACGCCCAGTTGTTCGTTGATGTTGGCGGTCTGCGCGAAGTACTCCAGCGATTTTTCGTAGAGTTCGGTCTGCACCGTTTCGTTGGGACTGTCGAAGGCGAGTCGGCGGTAGTTTGCGCCCGCCCGCAGGTAGAGGAAGGTCAGGTTGGGGGCGATGGCGATGGCGCGGTCATAGGCTTCGATGGCAAGCGTGTATTCGCCCAGCGATTCCAGCACATAGGCGTGGACACGATGGACGTCCATCAGCGAGGAATCGCGGTCGAGCGCCTGCTGGATGTTCGTTTCTGCCTGACTCCATTTTTGCTGGTCGACGAGGATTTCCGCGTAGTATGCCAGCGCCAGGGTATTGGTGTTATCGAGTTGCAGGGCGCGCACGGCTTCCTGCTCGGCTCTGGTCAGCAGTTTTTGCGCTTCACGTGGTTCGATCAGGGTGGGGTTGGCGTTCCAATCAAGGGCGAAGGCATACACGGCATGGGCAAAGCTGTCGTCGGGAGCAAGCGCCACTGCCTGCTCCGCCGACGCGAGTCCCTCCTGCAGGCGGGTTTTGATGGTCTCGTCTTGAACCAGCATTGCGGAGGAATAGGTTTGGATGCGCGCCAGTTGCGCGAGGATGTCCGCCTTGTTCGGATCCACCTTTGCCGCCTGACGGTAGGCTGTGATGGCGTCGTCGAGTTTGCCGGCGGTGAATTGGGCGTCGCCTTCGAGCGCGTAGGAGGTCGCAAAGCGCGTGGGTGTGGGGGTGGGCTGGAAGAGCGGTTTGATGTCGCCGGCGCTGACGGCGCGGATGAGCCACACGCCTCCCAGAATCAAGACAACCCAGAAGAACATGCGGTACACATTCGGCTCGTTGCGGCGGCGGAACAGTCCGCGTTTGGGGTGGACGTTCATGGCGCGGCGGGGGTTTCCGTCGGGGCAGAATCAGGCTCCAGCGGAGTCTCGGTCGGTTCGGGCGGGGAATCCAAATTTTGCTGGCAGCGGGCGATGATCGCGTTGGCGTTTTCCGCGGCGAGTTCGTCGGCGGGGATGCGCTCGAGCAGGGTGCGGGCAACTTCCAGCGCTTTGCCGCATTCGTTCAGGCGCGAAAGGGCAAGCCCATAGGTGAAGTAGTATTCTGCGGTGCGGGCATCGTTGGGGGCGAGGTTGATTTGTTCAATTTGGACGCCATCCTCTGTTACGCCGCCGTTGACCACGTAGCCGAGTTCGGTGATGGCTTCGGTCCAGTAGGAGTTACGGTAGTACATCACGCCGAGGTTGCCGCGCAGGCTGGCGCTGGAGGGGTTGTTGTCTTTTGCAGATTCGGCGTACTGCATGGCTTTGGCGTACTCGCCGATAGTGGCATAGGTGCGCGAGATGAACAGGTCGGGCGTGGGGTCTTCGGGGTTGAGGGCGTTGGCGCGGGTGAATGATTCGACGGCTTTGTCGTAGATGCCGAGGGTGCGGTAGTTGCGTCCGAGGGCAAGGTGCAGGTCGGCGATGTTGGGGTTGACGACGATGGCGGCTTCATACTCGCGGATGGCTTCCTCGTAATTGCCTGTGGCCTCGAGGACGTATCCACGGGCGCGGCGCGTTTCGAGGGCTTCGGGCGCGAGCGCCTGCGCCACCTTCGATTCTTCGATGGCTTTTTCGATGGCGCCGACAATGCCTGTGCCGCTGTAGAAGGCATCG
>CAILWD010000092.1 GCA_903837815.1 uncultured Chloroflexota bacterium
CTCAACCAATTGCTTAAGAGGCAACTGCTCTGCCATTGAGCTACGGAGCCGTTTCTAAACTTGCGGGGCGTATTATACCGCAAAGGGGTTTTGTGTCAATAATTTTTCAACCCATGTTCCGGCTATAAAACCTCTCCGACGCCGCGCTTCAAATATTTTCCATCGCCCGATTTGCCGAGCCACTTCTCGCCGTCCACGATCAGCTTGCCGCGCAGGAAAACTTTTTCAGGGTAGCCGATCAAGTCCCAGCCTTCGTAGAGGCTGTAATCCGTCCGCTGGTGGGAGTGTGAAACACCGTACTTGACTTGCTTTTCGGGATCCCAAACCACGATGTCTGCATCTGCCCCGGGGATGAGCGCTCCTTTGCGCGGATACAAGCCGAAAATCTTGGCTGGGTTGGTAGACATGTACGCCACAAACTGATTGGGCGTGATCCGTCCCGCGCGGACTCCATGTGTCCACATGATGGGCATACGGTCTTGAATGCCGGGTAAGCCATTTGGAATTTTCGTGAAGTCCTTCGCGCCGAGTTCCTTGCCGGGAATGGCGACTTCCTTGCCTTCGTAAACGATCGGCTTTGTGCCGTCGAAGAAAAACGGGCAATGGTCAGTGCCAATAGTTTGGAGGGTGTCTTCGTGAAGTCCCTGCCATATCCGCGCGTTATCTTCTTTGAAACGCATCGGCGGGGAGCAAATCCACTTGGCGCCATCGGGACGGCGCAACTCTTCGATGGAGAAAAACAGGTACGGGGGACAGGTTTCACCCATCACTTTGACTCCGCGCTCGCGGGCATATTTTAACATGTCCACTTCGCCGCCCATGTTCATGTGGACGATATAAACAGGTGAATCCGCCTGCTCTGCCATCGCCGCCATGCGGAGTGTCGCTTCGACTGCGCCCCAGCCTGGGCGAGTGAGCGCGTGCCATTCGGGAGAGGTGTGTCCCGCCGCCAGCGCTTCGGGGATGAGTTGTTCGATGACGTCGCCGTTTTCGCAGTGCGCCAGCATCAACATGCCGTTTTCTTTGGCAAGCCGCAGGGCGCGGAAGATGCCGCCGTCGTCCAGCCGGAGTTTGCCGTTGTAGGCGGTGAAGACTTTCAGGGTCTGGATTCCCATCTCCATCAGCGACGGCAACTCTTTTGCTAGTTTGTCGTCGAAATGGTTCAGGTTCATGTGGAAGGAGTAGTCGATTGCAGCCTTGGCGGATTTTTCCAGCCACAGGTCGGTTGAATATTTGAAGCCTTGTTCTTCTAAAACGACAAAGTCCATTGCGGTGGTGGTTCCACCGAAGGCCGCCGCCTTATGACCTGTGTAATGGTCGTCAGATGAGACTGTGCCGAACATGGGCAAGTCCAGATGAACGTGTGGGTCGATTCCGCCGGGCATGATGAGTTTGCCGCTGGCGTCAATCACCTCAACATTGTCCGCGCTGAGCGCAGTCGAAGCGCCAATGCTGACAATTTTTTCGCCTTCGATGAGGATGTCCGCCTGAAAGGTCTCAGACGCGGTGATAAGGGTTCCGTTTTTGATCAAGGTTGTCATTTGGTTGCTCCTTTGTGCTGTAATCTGCCTGTGCCTCTTTAATTCCAAGTAATGCCAATAAAACATCCGGGGGTAAATCCGCTTCGGGTAAATCGACTTTGTATAATTGCTCGTTCTCGGCGCGTTCGCGCAGGTTCTTCCACAAAATATCGCGCTCTTCGCTTTGAACAACGAGGTCGTTGAGTAGTTTGGCGTTCAGCAAATATTCGCCGGTTGAATACAAAAAAGTCAGGCGCTTCCACTTGTCGGCGCGGATGGGTTCGCGCAGTTTTTCCAACCCGCCGAGTTGGATTTTGAAATATTCCTCGCGCGCTCGCGGGTGATCTTTCTCGTCGCGCAGTAACTCGCCGCGGGTGGTCAACTCGTGTCCACGCGCTTCGGCAATGTATTCGATTTGTCCGCCGCGTTCGCCAAAGGCTGCGGGTTGATAAAAAGCCAGGTAGTCCACCGCCACAACTTTCGGGGCGGAGCGAAGCGGAATCCGATACCAGCCGAGGAGTCGCGCAATTTCCAAATCCCGCGGTGAAGGAATCAGGCAGACCAGAATTAAATCCGTCGATTTGAGCATGAACTATTCAGAGGGTGGAATTTCGGTCACCAGCGGCAGAGTGATGACGAAGGCGGTTCCCTTCCCGACCTTGCTTGTGACAAGGATGTCTCCGCCCATAAGGTTGACGAGTTGTTTGGTAATCGAAAGCCCCAGCCCATATCCCTTGCGCATGATTTTGTTCGCTTCGGGCAGTTGCCTGAACGGTTCGAAGATGGTCTGGATGGAGTTTTCAGGGATGCCGGGTCCGGTGTCTGCGACTTCCATCTGCCACCAGATCGAATCCAGTTTTTCGATTCGCACCGTCACCCCGCCGGTTTCGGTGAATTTTATGGCGTTGCTGATGAGGTTGACGAGGATCTGCTTCATTCGATGGCTATCGCCGACGATGGAGACCGGCATGTCGTCGGAAATGGAGGAGCTGAATTCGAGGTTTTTCGACTCTGCGAGGATGCTCAACTGACCGCAGGTTTTTCCAAGCACCACGCGAACTTCGAAGGGGACTTCAGCAAGTTTCAGCCTTCCGCTGTCCAGTTGCGCCTGATCGAGCAAACCTGAAACCAGCGCTTCGAGATACTCGGTGCTTTCCCTGATTTTTCCCAGCACGCTGATTTGTTTGTCGTCCAGTTCGCCATAGGATTTGCGGACGAGCAGGTCGGTGTATCCCATGATGATTCCCAGCGGCGTGCGCAGTTCGTGGCTGACATTTGCCAGCAGTTGGGTCTTGAAACTGTTTGCGCGGGCAGATTCATCGCGGGCAATCGCCAGCGCAGATTCATTTTCCTTCAAGCTGGTGATGTCTCGAAAGGCGACGATCCACCCGCTGCTTTGCTTCGGAGAATCGCGCAGGGTGTTGACGAAAAGGTCGAACCAGCGCGCGGGTTTCCCCTCGGCTTCAAACACGATTTCTCTGTGAAGCCCGTGTTTTTTCAAAGATTGGTCGTCGAGGTAAACCCACTTGTGAAAAATATCGTGGAATAACTTTCCGATGACAGCGTTTGCGTCCAGTTCGAAGAGGTCTGTCGCGGCGGGGTTCAATTCCACAATTCTCATGCCGGGGTCGAGCACGATCACCGCGTCGGAGATGCTCTCGAAGACGACGCGGTGCGCCACAGGCACGATGTTCAACATTGCGTAGCGCAAGAATCCCCAGCCGAGGATCAGGATGGAGAGCGAGAAAACGACGGAGGTGATGTCGATTGGCACAACTCTCGCAATGACGATGCCGTTTGAAACCCAGGGCAGGAGGATGGCAATAACGTTGACTGCCACCTGCGAGCGATACACGTCGCGCTGATTCCAATATTCGCGAATCAGGAAGTAGGTTCCCAGCACGAGAATGCCGTACACATAGATGGCGTGCAGCCAGAACCACCAGCCGGGTGGATTCCAAATCAACACCAGCCCCGACGCTTTATTTGTAACAAGCATGATTTCGGTAAAGAACCAGTTGTGGAATTCGGAGGTCCACACTACCAACAGGGTGAGGGTGGGGAAAATCAGCGCCAGCGCGAGGTTGCGTTTTGTCAGCCAGTTTCCATGCCCCGAATAGGCGAGCGCAAAAGCCGTCCATGATAACGGCACACCGATGATGCCGATGTATTCGATTTTGACGGCCAGAAGTTTGATTTGAAGATCAAGACTCCCCAACTCGAAGATGTACCCCGCCGACCACAGGGTCGCAAAAAAACACATGGCAATGAAGGGGGTTGCCGCAAAATGTCCCCGACGGCGGAATGCGTACACGCCCATCGAAAAGGTCAGCGCAACCGAGACGAACCAGGGAATTAAGTATGGCGTGTTTTGCATTCTATAAATTATACAACACTCTCTTATTGAAAAACTCCGAAGTCTGCGAGACTTCGGAGTTTTGGATTCCTAGACCAATCCGACTTCCTTGTTGAATTCGACGATCAACTCATCGATTTCGTCAGCCTGCTTCTGGACGGATGTCCAGTAATCGGGCTGGTACCACTGCTGCTGGATTTCCTCGTAGGTCTTGCCCTGCTGTTCGACCCAGGTGTAATACTTGAGGTTATGAACGCGGCGGCGGTCGGTGTAGCGCAGTTCGAGCATGTTGTCGGTGGACTGACCGTGCAGGTAGCGGGCGAAGTCTGCGGCGGCGTCGGTTTCGCTGTACGCGCCGAATTCCTGGTGCATTTCGTGCAGACGCGAGCGGTAGAGTTCCATCGAGTCGGTTAGCATGGTGAACATAATGTCGTCTTCGCCCATTTCGTAGTACTTGGCGGCTTTGATGGCAGAGAGGACGTTCGAGATGCCAGAGAAACCGAGCAGGTCGAGTTTGCCGACTACTTCTTCCGAAACGCCCATCTTGACCAGATACGCCTTGCCATTCTCTTCGTTGAACAGGCGGGAGATGTTGACCACGGCGTTGTCGTCGATGGCGGTGACCATGTCGGTGTTCTTGGTGTTGTGAACCCAGGGCACATGCTTGTCGCCGATGCCTTCGATGCGGTGTGCGCCGAAGCCGTTTTCGAGCAGAGTGGGGCATTGCAGCGCTTCGCTGGCGACAATCTTGCTGTCGGGGAATAACTGCTTCATGTAGTCGCCGCTGGCGATGGTCCCTGCCGACCCGGTAGCCGATGCCATGCCGCGATAACGCCCGTTCTTGCCTGCAACCTGTTTCAAGACCTCTTCCATCGCGTGACCCGTTACTTCGTAGTGCCAGAGGTAATTGCCGAATTCCTGGAACTGGTCGAAGATCATCAAGTCCTGACCGGAGTTGCGGAGTTCCCAGCACTTGTCGAAGATTTCCTTCACGTTCGATTCGGAGCCAGGGGTCTTGATGGTTTCGCCTGCGACCTTGGCAAGCCACTCGAAGCGTTCCTTCGACATGCCTTCGGGCAGGATGGCGATGGATTCACAAGCCAGCAGCGCAGAATCATATGCGCCGCCGCGGCAGTAATTTCCGGTGGAGGGCCAGACTGCCTTCTGGGTGGTCGGGTCGAATTGACCGGTGACCAGACGCGGCACAAGACACGAAAACGCCGCGCCAACTTTGTGCGCTCCCGTCGGGAACCATTTGCCGACGAGGACGACAATGCGGGCTTTGACTCCCGTCAGCGAGGAGGGAAGTTCGAGGTAGTTCACTCCGCCGTAAGTCCCGCCTGAAGCGGTGGGTTGATTGTGCCAGTTGATGCGGAAGAGATTGCGGGGATGAATATCCCACAGCCCGATGCCCTTCAATTCCTCCTTGATTTTGGCGGGAATCTTCGAAGGGTCCTTCATCTGGGCATAAGTGGGGATGATGATGTTGCGCTCTTTGGCTCGTTGAATGGCGCGGGCGCGGCGGTCTTTATGAATGGTGAGGTCAATTGTGGTCATGGGATTCTCCTGATTTTTTAATTGTCAGACAACTTGATTATAGCGCAAATACCTAAAAATACAAACAGTCCCGCAAGCCAATTTCTGCCTGCAGGACTGCCAATTACAAATTGCCAATTACTTTTATAACCCCAGCGTCTTGCTTACCACAGAGAGCAGAATTCCGCCCGCAATTACCGAGCCAAGTTGCCCGGCGGTATTCGCGCCCATCGCGTGCATGAGAATGAAGTTATTCGGGTCTTCATCGTTGGCGGTTTTTGCCGCGAGACGACCCGCCATCGGGAAGGCAGAGATTCCCGCCGCGCCAATCAGCGGGTTGATCTTGCCGCCGCTGAGGAAGGACATCAACTTGCCGAAGAGCAATCCCGCCACGGTATCGAGCGCGAAGGCGAACAAACCGAGGATCATGATCTTGCCGGTATCCCAGTTGAGGAAGTCAGCCGCCTGCATGGTCGAGCCGATTGCCAACCCTAAAAACAGGGTGGCGATGTTGATGATTTCATTCTCTGCGGCTTTGCTCAACCTATCCACCACACCCGTCACTTTGAGCAGGTTGCCGAGCATTAGCATCGAAATCAGCGGGGTGGCTTCGGGGACGAGCAGCCCGACGACGAGAGTCAGCACAACGGGGAAGAAAATCAGCGTGGTCTTCGAGATGGGTTTGGGCGCGTATTCCATCTGAATCATGCGCTCTTTTTTCGTCGTCAGCAGTTTCATCAACGGCGGCTGGATGATGGGGATTAGACTCATGTACGAGTATGCCGCCACTGCAATTGGGGCGAGCAGTTCGGGCGCAAGTTTGGACGCCACAAAAATGGATGTGGGTCCGTCGATCGCGCCGATGACACCGATGGAGGCTGCTTCGTTCAATGGGAAGCCGAGCGCTATCGCCAGCATCAGCGTGCCGAAGATGCCGAACTGTCCCGCTGCGCCAAGCAATACCATCTTGGGTTGGGCGAGCAGCGGCGAGAAGTCAATCATTGCGCCAACGCCGACGAAGATGAGCAGGGGGAAGAGTTCGGTCTTGATGCCCGCATCGTACAGCACCTTGGTCATGCCTTCGACAGCGGTCATGCCAGCCAGCGGGATGTTTGCCAGCAAACAACCAAAGCCGATGGGCAGGAGCAGCACGGGTTCGATTTCCCTGAAGACGGCGAGGTATATCAAGACCAGCGCGGCAAAAATCATCACGCCGTTTCCCAACGTGAAGTGTGTAAAACCTTTGAGCAATTCGGGCAACAGTGAAGTTAAGTCCATACAGTTCCTTTTTCTATCTTTGCATTAGGAGCGGTTCGACGCAGATGCCACATCTGGGAAAATGGCAAAGACGCGTTCGAGTTGGCTCAGTTTAAATATGTTGGCGACCTGCGGTGTGACGCCCGCCAGTCTTAGCCACCCACTGCGCTCGCGGGTGGACTTTAACCCCGAAACCAAAGCTGCCAGCCCGGAACTATCCAGGAACTGGACCGCGCTCATGTCGAGAATGATTTTCGGCTGGGCAACGGCTTCGAAATGTTTAAATTCGCCGCGCAGTTGCGGGGCAGAAGCAGCCGTCAGCCTGCCGCTGAGAGTTAGCAGGATGATCTGGCCATCGAGGTGAGATTCTGAAATCTGAAAGTCCATGATGTCTCCTTATTTGGCGGGGAAGAGAAAATCGGGTGGTTGGGGCTGCCAGTCGGCGGGGGGGGCATACACTGCGGCGCGGATGATGCGCGAGAGCGGATAAGTGTTGTAGAGGCCCCAGGCTACGTTGATCAGCACGCCGTACGTGTTCGGATTCCAGCCCTGCCAGAGCGAGACTAACCCGTAAATCGAGGCGGCGACGGTCAGCGCGACAATGAGGGTTTGCGCCCACACCAGCCTAAGGTGGTTTCCACTTTGGCGTTCCTTCGGGGTGACAGAGAATTTCAACTGCATCCCGGAAATCACGCTCAGCACTGCCTGAATCCATAACGGGAAGAGGGCGAGGCTGTATTCCTCGCTGCGACGCACGTTCAGCCCATGTGTGACATAGGCATGCAGGAAATTATTGAGGACGACAAAGGGCAGAAGGCGGGCGATGAATCCAACTGTCCAACTGGATACGGCAGACCATCCGAAGAACAGGTAAAAGATTGGCACGAGCAAAAAGATCAGGTTGACGAATCCGCTGAAGTACGAATACGCCATGTTGAAGTATAGAATCCTCTGCGGCAGGGTCAAGCCTTTATAGAGGAGCGGGTTTTCGCGCAGGAGAATTTGCAGGGTTCCCTGCGCCCAACGTAATCGCTGGGTAAGGGCTGTCCCTAGGTCTTCGGGCGCGAGACCGTAGGCAAGAATTTCGCCGTGAAACACGCTGGTCCAGCCCATGGCGTGCAGGCGCATGGCGGTGGCTGTGTCTTCGGTGATGCTGATGGTGGAAAGCGGCAGGACGGGAATGGCTTCGCCGCGGCGGGTCAGGTCGATGCCTTCGAGGGCGGCTTTGGATACGCCGAGCAGATCTCCGGCGTGAGGCGCGGTCTGGGTGACAAGGTCAGGCTTGAGGGCGGCAATGGAGTGCTGTGCCTCCGCCGCTTCGGGGTCTCCAAGTTCGGCGAGTTTTTCCAGGTCTGCAGAGATCTTTCCGAAATCGTCCTCCGCCCAATCCTTCTGCGCTTCCTGCACCGATTTGCGGACGGTATCGCTGGCTTCTGCAAGCGACCCGCCGTTTTGCAGTGATTTTTGCGCCTCGCGCAAGCGCGCCTTAAAGCGGGCAAGCGCGGCTTTTTCCAATTGAGGCGTTGCAAAGCCGAAGCGCAATTCAGTGGAAAGGCGCGATAGGCTTTGCAAAATTTGCCCTTCCACTTCCTTGACGAACCCGCTCAATCCCAACTGCATCAACGCTTCGCGGCGCATAATGGCATTCGAGCCGCAAAAGGTGGCTGCATTCCAGCCGTCTTTGCCTTGCAGGATGGGTCCGTAGAACAGCGGCGCATCCGAGGCAAAGGGGTCGCCGGGCGGCAGGTTGTAATAATATTGCGGGGTTTGCACGAAAGCCACTTTGGGATCGTCGAAATAGCCAAGCGTATTTTTGATGATGCCCGGCGCTGGGATTTGGTCTGCATCGAGGATGAGGATATATTCGCCGTAAGTCTGCATCAGGGCATTGTTGACATTTCCCGCCTTGGCATGGCGCGGTTTGCCGCTCCATTCTTCACTACGGATGATGTATCCGCAGCCGATTTCATCAGCCAGGGAACGCATTTCAGGGCGCGCCCCATCGTCGAGGATGTATATGTGTTTTTCCTGCCAGTCGATGCGCGTGGCGGCGTCGGCGGTCAGGCGCACCAGTTCCACAGGTTCATTGTAGGTGGCAATGAACACATCCACACTGGCGTCTCCCTGCGCGGGCGGTGGGGCTTCGCGGCGGGCGGGCTTCCACATCATGAGAGTGAAGAAAATCAAATCGGCATAGGAATAGGTTTCCGCCAGAATGAGCAGCAGTGATAACGGCAAAAAGTCGAAGTTCAGGGTATTGGCGTAGCGCCAAAAAAGATAATACGTCCCCCACGAAATCGTGAGGATGGCTAGAACTCGAAATCCCCACAGGTATTTTTGGTAGGGGCTTTGACCGTCGGGAGAAGTATTCATCATGCTCTGCCTTCCTGCTTGTATTCGAGCAAACGCTGCGTTTCCATCATTATATAACACCGGTCACAAATTACGCTTCCCACAGGATAAAAGGCGCAACTTGTGACCGCGATGGGGATCGTCTTCTCGAAGCGGCTTTACCCGCAGGATGACAATTCCAATTAACGGCGAGGCGCTACATCCACGCCGTGTCGCTTAAATCCGCAAAGGTGATCAACGCTTGTTTGTGCGCCACACTCTGTCCCGTTTCGACCAGCACCTCGCCGATGGTGCCGCTGTACAGCGAACGGATGCTGTTCTTCATCTTCATCGCCTCGATGACCAACACCACCTGGCCTGCCTCCACTTTATCGCCGGCCTTGATGAAGATGTTGACGACGGTGCCAGGCAGGGGCGATGTCAATGTGCTGCCGCCCGATGCGGGATTGGGAGATTGGGAAACCGCCGCAGGCTGGCGCGGGTTGAAGGTTTTTATCTCGACCTTCGGTTTGGTCTCTCTTTCTCCGCTTTCGGGCGTCACCTCGAAGCGTTCTCCGTTCACCACTGCAATCACAGGGCGGGCGTTGATGTTTTCAATTTCGACTTCGTAAATCTGGTCTTTGACTGTAATTTTATATTTCATAAATTCTCCGCGAAGAGACTTTTGAAGTCTCGTTGTACTATCTTCTTCCAATACTGCCTTTTTGCGCGCGCTGGCTTGTCCTCATGCCCAACTGCCAGGCAGAGACAAGCGCGGTGGGCGGCGCAGACAATGGATGGGCGGTGGACTGCCCCTGTTCGGCAAGGGCGAGCGACACGGCAATGGCGGCGGCTTGGGCTTTGAATCCGCTTTGGGAGGCAGAATCAGGTTCGGGCGGAGTCGCAGAGTCTTCGGCGGGCAGGTTCTTTTCCGCGGTCAAAGCCGTCAGCAGAATCATCATCGCCCAAAGCAGGACGATTGCGCCGAAGACCAGCCCCATGCCGAGGGCGGTGATTTCGAGGGAGAGGGTTAAGTCGGTCATATAAAAACTCACTCTGTCATTGCGAGGGTGCTCTTGTTTTTTGCCCGAAGCAATCTCCTTTTGCGTGGAGATTGCTTCGTTGCTGGCGCTCCTCGCAATGACATATTAGACTGGAATATTCCCATGCTTGCGGGCGGGGGCGGGGGCGTACTTGTCGCGCAGCGCCGAGAGCGAGGCGATGATCTTCGGACGGCTTTCGCGCGGCTCGATGATGTCGTCGACATAACCGGTGGAGGCGGCATAGTACGGGTTGTTGAACTTCTCGCGGTATTCGGCGGCGAGGCGGGCGCGTTCTGCGGCA
>CAILWD010000093.1 GCA_903837815.1 uncultured Chloroflexota bacterium
ATCTTCAAATACATACGCTGTTTCTTGGTCAAAAACGCCTAACGACACAGACGGCATTTTTATCAATACCGAATGGAACGTGGATAAACTCGAACCCGCATTGAAGCGGGACGTGGAGACTGGATGGCATCCAATAGGAACAGATACCATTAAGGCACTTGTAGACCATGAATTTGGGCATCAAATAGATACTTTAATCGGATTGAAGAACAATTCTGAAATGCACGCGCTGTATAAATCATTCTCAAAAGAAGAAATCGGGAACGGACTTTCTCGTTACGCGGCGACCAAACAAGAAGAGTTTATAGCCGAAGCATGGTCGGAATATCTAAATAATCAGGCTCCGCGCCCAATCGCGCAACGAGTTGGAGATTTAATCGTAAAGTTGTATAATGAAAAGCATGGAAAATAAAACCAAGAAAAAAACCATTGATGAAATGGTTGAAGAATTGTACGAAAAAAATAAGTTAGAAATTCTGGAAGACCTTGCCAGAAATTTACCTCTAAATGAGCCTTATGCGCCAGAAGGGGTTGTAACAACTGTGCGCTCCATGTGCCCAGATTTGACAGAAGAAGAACTAGACTATGTAATGAGCAAGTACACAGGGAATATAGAAAAAGGATAGAGCCTCCGAACGAAAACTAAAAGACCCGCGAGGGTCTTTTTTGTTGCGTGTTTTCAGCGGGAAAGCAAAAAAAGCGGCTTAAACGTTTTACCAATACCCAAATTTCATAAAACATCCTATGATTTGAATAAATCAGTTATCCGCCAAACGTCAAAAGCGGCGGGCGTTGCGAGATGCGACCTCGTACAAAGCGTAAACGCGAACAGGAGAACAGGAATGAAACGCGAAGATTTGAAGGCTCTTGGTTTATCGGATGAAGTCATCGAGCAGGTCATGGGACTGCATGGAAAGGGAGTCGAATCCCTGAAAAGCGGCATGACGGCATTGCAAGCGGAAGCGGACGGGCTGAAAGGTCAACTGGCTGAAGCAGGCAAGGCTATCGAAGGCTTCAAGGCGCTGGACGTGGAAGGCGTGAAGAAAGCCGCCGACGACTGGAAGGCGAAAGCGGAAGCGGCGCAAACAGACGCCCAGGCGCAGGTCGCCGCGCTCAAGTTCGATTACGCGCTCGACGCCGCGTTGAAAGATTCAAAGGCGAAAAACTCGAAGGCGGTCAACGCCCTGCTGAGTAGGGATGCCTTGAAGTTCAACGAAGCGGACGGCTCGATTGTCGGGTTGAAAGAGCAGTTGGAAAAAATCAAAGCGGATAACGACTTCCTGTTTGAAGACGCGCAGCCGACCCCGCGCATTGTATCGGGCGGCAACAATCAAACGGTCATCACCGATTCAACTGTCAGCGCGGCGCGAACAGCCGCCGGGTTGACGCCCCAAAAATAAGGAAACCCTATCATGGCTCAAAGTATTGCCCTCGCAACCAAGTTCATGCCGATTCTGGACGACCTGTACAAACTCGCCTCCGTCACCTCGCGCATGGACAGCCTCTCGAAGCCCGTCAATTTTGGCGGCGCGAATGTCGTTGAAGTATTCAAAACCACAATGGGCGGGCTGGGAGATTTCGCGCGCGGCGCGGATTACCCCAAAGGCGAAGTGATCGGCTCGTGGGAAGCCTTGACCCTTGCCGCATCCCGCGCCCGTCAGTTGCAGATTGCCCGCATGGACGATGAGGAAACTCTCGGCATGGCGTTCGGCACGGTGGCAGGCGAGTTTATGCGCCTCAAAGTGGCTCCCGAACTGGACGCCTACCGCTTCGCCAAATACGCCAGTTGGGACGGCATTGGCACGACCACTGGCGCGACTCTTTCCAGTTCCACCGTTTTGGCGGCAATCGACGCGGCAAAAGCCTTCGTTCGCGCCGAAGAAGCCGATCTTGCCAGTTGCGTGCTGTACGTCTCGGATACCGTGATGGGCTATTTGGAAGCCGCCGTAACCCGCATGTTGGCAAACGAAAACAGCGTCAACCGCCTGGTGACATCGCTGGATGGTATGCCAGTTATCAGCGTGCCTCAAACCCGCTTCTACACTGCCATTGATCTCGAAGCGGGCGCGACCGCATCCGCGACCGGCGGGTACTCCAAGAGTTCGGGCGGCAAAGACATCAACTTTATGTTGATTGACCCGAAAGCTGTGTTGCAGGTCAAGAAACACGAACTGCCCAAGATTTTCAGCCCCGACGAGAACCAGAGTTCGGATAACTGGATTTTCGACTACAGCATTTACCACGACGCTTTTGTCTACGACAACAAGGTCGGCGGCATTTACCTGCACAAGAAGGCGTAACCATGAAACTACGCAAGGATGGAATTACCCGCAACACAGACAGCAAAGTCTTGCAGGATGAATTGAAGCGGGCTGGCTATGTGGAAGTTGTGGAAGAACCCGCGTCCCAGCCTGATCCGCCCGCCGAGAAGAAAATGACCGCGCCGAAGAACGCGGCCCGCGACGGGTAGTCATGCCCTACGCCGATTACGACTACTATTCGGAAACCTACCTCGGCATTGCAATTGCCGAGGCGGATTTTCCGCGCCTTGCGCTGCGGGCATCGGCTGAAATCGACCGCCTGACCTTCGGACGCGCCGCCCGCCAGACCGATTCTGCGGTTGTGGACAAAATTCAGATGGCAACCTGCGCGGTGGCGGAGGAACTCCAAAAGGGCGAACAAAGCGGCGGCGCGGACGCGCTGACCTCTGAGTCGCAAGGCGGGTACTCTGTGACCTACGCGGCGAATTCAAGCCGCGCCATGACCAACACCCAGCGGGTTCAGTCTGCGGCGGCGTTATGGCTGGACGGGACCTACCTGATGTTCAGCGGGTTCAACGATGGCGAGTACGGCGGCAACAGTGATACCGAATAGCGACTTGACGATTTACAACGTTTACACCGACGCGACGACCCGCGCAAAGAAGTACCAGCGGAGCGAGATTCGCGGCGTGGTGTGGACATCTGCCAAAGCCGTGTATGTGGCGGGCGTGGGGATGGTCAAGGCGAACGTGGCGACCATCCTCATCCCGTTTGCGGCTGGCGCGGATTATCTCTCGCCCGTTGCGTGGGACGCGCTGACCGATAAAACGGGCAAGTGGACTCTGCGCGACGGCGACGTAATCACACGCGGCATTGTCGCCGATGAACTGACCCCGCCTTTTACCCTGTCCATGCTCAAAGCCAAATACGACGATGTTCTGGTTGTTTCCTCTGTGGATGTTTTTGACCAGGGCAGCGCGAATTTGCGGCATTGGAAGGTTGGGGCGAAGTAATGAAGGTAAACAGGTAAACAGGTAAACAAGGAAACAGGTATGGCAAAGCCGAGAATTGAGACGCCGAAGGGCAAGATTATTGTCAATGCAAAGGGCAAGGCAGAATTGAAATTCAATACCAATTTTGTTCCGCGCTGGCAAGGTCGTTACAACCGCGCCCAGATGTTTGTGGATAGCGAAGTCCTGCGCCTCTCTGAGCCGTTTATCCCGCTCCGAACTTCCATGCTCATCAAATCGGGCATTTTGGGAACGGACATCGGCAGCGGCGAAGTGGCGTGGATCGCGCCCTACGCAAAGGCGCAGTATTACAGCAAGCGCAAGCCAGGCTCTGAAACAGGTCCACAACGCGGACCCGCATGGTTCGAGCGCATGTTAGCCGTTCACAAAGAGCGCATTATTCGCGGGGCGCGGCGGATTGCGGGCGGCAAAGAAAACCGCTCGTTTACGGTGAAGCCATGAGCATACTTTCAGCC
>CAILWD010000094.1 GCA_903837815.1 uncultured Chloroflexota bacterium
GATTGAGTCTCCGCCTTGCGGACGGTTTCACGCCGTTTTTCAGCCGCGTCTGCCAAAACCTCAGCCCTGCCCTGTTCCACCGAGAGAATACGAACTTCCTTCAAGTCACCGACTGTGTAGCAAAGTTTCTCCCCCGCCCGATGACCAATCAATGCGCGGGCAAGCAGAGCATTCTCGTCGAGCAAACCAGATTTGAGGTCGGCGTGTTTGGATTCCACCAGAGTAAATTCCATCCGTTCGACACCGCCAGATTGGTCAACCAATTCCATAGACACCTTCGAGCCGCGCATGACGGGAACATTTTCCGCTTCCATATTTTCATCATATCACAATGGACTATAATCGGAGACATGAGCCACGGAACACCTTTGGTCATCGGCATCGCCGGCGGGTCGGGGTCGGGCAAGACGACAGTTGCCCAGGCAATCCTCGACCGCGTTGGAGCCGATCGGATTGCATACCTCCAGCACGACTCGTACTACAAAGACTTGAGCGGACTACCACCCACGTTACGGCGCGAGGTCAACTTCGACCATCCCAATTCGCTGGAGACAGAATTGCTGATCAAACATGTCGAAGAATTGAAGAGACGCCAGCCGGTTGAAATCCCAATCTATGATTTCGCCACTGATACCCGCACCGACAAAACTTATACGGTGGCTTCGCGGGGCGTGATTCTGGTGGAGGGAGTTTTGATCTTCGTCGAGCCTGACCTGCGCAAACTGTTCGACGTAAAGTTGTTTGTAGATGCCGATGCCGACGTGCGCTTCATCCGCCGCCTGCGACGAGACATCACCGAACGCGGACGCAGCACCGAGTCGGTCATCAAACAGTACGAAGCAACTGTCCGCCCAATGCACCTCGAATTCGTCGAGCCGTCCAAGCGCTATGCAGATGTCATCATCCCCGAAGGCGGGCACAACATCGCCGCCCTCGACATGGTTGTGGCAAGAATTGAATCGTTATTAAAGTAAAAAAGGAGATTACAAAATGGCTAAACAATGGAATACCCCGCCCGCAATGCAGATCGACCCGAAGAAATCGTACAAGGCGCACATGGAAACCGATAAAGGCACGATGGTTATCGAGTTGTTTGCAGACAAGACCCCGGTCACCGTCAACAACTTTGTCTTCCTCTCGCGCGAGGGATATTACGACGGCGTCATCTTTCACCGCGTCATCAACGATTTCATGGTGCAGGGCGGCGACCCGACCGGCACCGGCAGGGGCGGGCCCGGCTACAAGTTCGGCGATGAATTCCACCCCAGCCTGAAGCACACCAAACAGGGCATCCTCTCGATGGCAAACGCAGGACCCGGTACCAACGGCTCGCAGTTTTTCATCACCCACGTGGCAACTCCTTGGCTGGACGGCAAGCACACGATCTTCGGTCAGGTGGTGGAAGGACTCGACGTTTTGATGTCGATCCCCGCCCGCGACCCCGGCAATGTTAACGCGCCCGCAGTGAAGATCATCCGTGTCACCATCGAAGAAAGTTGATCGTTTAAAAGTTGACAAGTCAACAGGTTTGAAGGTTGAAACGCTGAAAGAAAACGGGATGCAAAAGTCGAGCAACCAACCTTCAAACCTGAAAACCTCCAAACGTGAAAACAAAATCGGCGTCGCAGTTTTGCGCGTCCTGGCGCTTATCGCCGTCATCGGGATTACGGTTTACATTTACAGCATCCGCGAACGGGTGGACGAGTTCGCGGCATACGGCTACCCCGGCATCTTTTTGATTATGCTAATGGCAAACGCGACAGTCATCCTCCCTGCGCCCGGCGTGGCGGTGGTCTTTGCCATGGGAAACGTCTTCAACCCGATGCTGGTTGCGCTTGCGGCTGGGACAGGCGGCGCCATCGGCGAACTCTCCGGCTATCTGGCAGGTTTCAGCGGACAGGCAGTAGTGGAGAATGCACAGGCATACAACCGCGTCCAGCCGTGGATTCAAAAATACGGGGCATGGGCAATTCTTGTTCTCTCGGCAATCCCCAACCCATTCTTCGACCTAGCGGGGATTGCAGCGGGCGTGGCAAAAATCCCAATCTGGAAGTTCCTGCTCTTTTGCTGGATCGGACAACTGATCAAGATGGCGATGTTTGCCTTCGCCGGGGCATACTCGATTGAGTGGCTGGATCGCGGATTTTAGTCCGCCCAATAGACTTCTTGCAAAGTCCAATGCCTAACCACGGAGGCGCAGAGACACTGGGGAAAACCAATTTAAACTCCGTGACTCTGTGTCTCAGTGGTTCAGTAGTTCAAAAATAATCCGCGAAGAACGAATAATAAAAAAGCGGACTGAAGTCCGCGCTCCAAACCGTCAAGGAGAATCCATGAGCAACTACAAAAAAATCGATTCCTATCTCGAACAAAACCTCGATCAAAATCTCGCAGAACTTTCGACCTACGTTGCCCAGCCGAGCGTCAGCGCCCAAAATTTGGGATTGAAGGAATGTTCCCAATTGGTGAAGGGCATGTTGGAGAAGCGCGGATTCAAAGCCGAGGTCATGAAAACCGACGGCGCGCCGGTGGTCTTTGCCGAACGCAAAGGCAAAAGCGACAAGACATTGCTGATCTACAACCATTACGACGTGCAACCGCCCGAGCCGCTGGAGTTGTGGGAGTCGCCGCCCTTCGAGCCAGAAATCCGCGACGGGAAAATGTACGGGCGCGGCGTGAGCGACGACAAGAGTCACCTGACAGCGCGGCTCTTTGCCATCGACGCCATCCTCGACGAAGACGGCGAACTGCCCTGCAACATCAAGTTCATCATCGAAGGCGAAGAGGAAACCGCCAGCGAACACTTGCACAAATTCATCGCGGGCAATCTCGACAGGCTCAAAGCCGACGCCTGCATCTGGGAATTTGGCGGCGTTGACCACCGCGATGTGCCGATGGAATATCTCGGTTTGCGCGGCATCTGCTACGTGGAACTTTCGGTGGATTCACTCGGCACGGACGTTCACTCAGGCTTGGGCGGAAGCATCCTGCCGAATGCGGCGTGGCGATTGACCTGGGCGTTGAACTCGCTCAAAGGCGCCGACGAGCGCATCCTCATCCCCGGCTTTTACGATGACCTGATTCCGCCCACCGCCCGCGACCGCGAGTTAATGGACAAACTCCCCGACTTCGCCGACGAATACAAAAAACGCTACGGCGCAAAGGGCTTCATCAAAGGGCTGACAGGCGGAACAGATTTGAAGGTGGAGGAAGTTTTCACCCCGACCTGCACCATCTGCGGCTTGACCAGCGGCTATCAGGGCGTGGGACAAAAAACCGTCCAGCCTGCCAGCGCGTCTGCCAAGGTGGATTTCCGCCTTGTACCGAACCAAAAGCCTGACGACATCCTCAAGAAACTCCGCGCCCATCTCGACGCGCAGGGCTTCGATGATGTGAAAATCCATTACTGGGGAGGCGAACCCGCCGCCCGCACCGACCCCGACGACCCGTTCATCAAAATCGTGGTGGATTCCGCCGCCGACGTGTACGGCTCGCCGATGGAGATTGTGCCGATGGTCGGCGGCTCGGGGCCCAACCATCCCTTTGTCCACGACCTCGGTCTGCCCGTTGCGACGATGGGTCACGGCTACCCCGAAACCAAAGCCCACGCACCGAATGAAAACATCCGCATCGACTTATATCTCAAGCACGCCAGACACATGGCGCGTGTTATTCGGGAGTTCGCTGCATAAGCGGGCTCTTTAGGATTTGCCGTGATTTGTACACGGATTACACAGGTTATTCAATAAAAAAATCCGTGTACGTCTGTGAAATCCGTCAAATCTGTGTTCGAAAGGTTTTAATCACGGGAACTCCCAGAGACCCCATAAGCGTTTTTGGATTCAAACCGAAAATACACGTATAATAGGTTTATCGTTTTATACTCTTTTCAAACACCCCATCGGAGGCAAAAATGTTAGTTCGCGAAAGAATGTCCCATCCGGTTATTACGGTTGCACCAGAAACCCCGGCCCATGATGCGCTGGCAATGTTCAGAAAGGAAAACATCCGTCGGGCGCCGGTGGTCAAGGGAGGCAAGATGTTGGGTATCGTGTCAGATTCCGACCTGCTCAATGCGTCCCCTTCGCCGGCCACCACGCTTAGCATCTGGGAGATCAATTCCCTGCTAAGCAAGGTGACTGTCGGGCATGTAATGACCAAAAAGGTAAAGACCATCGACCTGGACACCCCCATCGAAGAGGCTGCGCGCATTATGGCCGATGCGAAGATCGGCGGTATGCCCGTCACCCGTAATGGAAAGATCGTCGGGATGATCAGCGCCACCGACCTGTTCAATGTCCTGCTTGAAATGATGGGAGCGCGTGAAAAAGGCGTGCGCGCCACCATCCTGATCGAAGACAAGGTGGGAGAAATCGCAAAAGTATCCAAGTCCATCGCAGAAGCCGGTGGCAATATCATTGCCGTTGGTATGTATGCGGGACCGGAAGTGGGCAAATGGGGAGTCACTTTTAAAGTCCTGGGCATCAAGAAGGACGCCGTAAAAGCCGCCATGGAAAAGGCTGGCAAAAAACTCGTAGACATCCGCTAGGATAACCTGCAAAACGCCGACCTTTGCCAGTCGGCGTTTTTTCAAAAAGCGGCAAAACACACGTATAATGTGCAAGTAATAATTGGATATTTTCACCCAACCCATTCGGAGGCAAAAATGCTGGTAGATGAAAGAATGTCTCATAAAGTTATTTCGGTTCCGCCGGAGATGTCGATTCCCGAGGCGCTGGCTTTGTTCAAAAAACACCAGATTCACCGCGCGCCAGTGATGAAGGAAGGGAAAATGGTGGGCTTTGTAACCGAAAGCGACCTGCTCAACGCATCCCCATCCCCCGTTTCCACCTTGAGCGTCTGGGAGATGAACTACCTGATGAGCAAGGTGCCAGTCAAGCAGGTGATGACCAGGAAGGTAATCACCGTCGAAGTGGGCACTCCAATCGAAGACGCGGCGCACATGATGGTAAACGCCAAAATCGGCGCAATGCCGGTCACTAAAGCAGGCAAGATCGTGGGCATCATCACCGAAACCGACTTGTTCAAGGTCTTCATGGAATTAATGGGCACACACGAAAAGGGCGTCCGCGTTAGCGTGCTTGCAGAAGATAAGCCGGGGCAAATCGCCAGAGTTTCGCGGTTGGTCAGCGACGCGGGCGGAAACTTCCTCGGCTTCGGCTCGTTTGCAGGGCCCGACCCCAGCCTGACGAACATTACCTTCAAGGCGACTGGCGTCAAGAAGGAAGATATCAAGAAAATTCTGGGCAAGGATGTAAAGAAGATATTGGACATCCGCTAAAATCAAAAACGCTGGCTTTCGGGTCAGCGTTTTTGATGCGTAACGGCAAGTCTCTGCAGAGATCTGGTTTCTCGAGAGATTATTTGGAGGCTCTGGAAGGCTTGTCTTTGAGAGATGACCGCTTCGTTTTGTCTGTTTTAACAAATGGCCGCTTCGGTTTATCTTTTGGGTTCAGCGGTTTTTTGGAAAACCTGCCCACTGGCTTCTTTGTCTCACCCTTCAACTCGGCAACTTCATCCGCCGTCAAGTGCCGCCACTCACGCGGTTTGAGATGACCCAGCCGCAGTGTGCCAATCCGCAGGCGGATGATTTTCACAACCGGCAAACCTAATAGCCTGCCCACCTCGCGGATTTGGCGTTTCTTCCCCTCTCCCATGACGACTCGAACCCATGCGCCCTTCCCCGCTGTGGATAGGAAGCTGACATCGGCAGGAGCGGTTTTGTCGCCGTCTTCCAGCACCACACCGCGCCGCCAGGTCTCCAATTGTTTTTCATCGGGACGTCGGGCAAGCAGCACACGGTATTCCTTTTCGTGACCAAACTTCGGGTGGGTCAATTTGTTGGTCAGGTCACCGTCGTTGGTCATCAAAATCA
>CAILWD010000095.1 GCA_903837815.1 uncultured Chloroflexota bacterium
ATGCCGGGCATCATGCATCCGCGCACGGGGGCGTACATGGCGACCGCATGGGAGGGAACCCTGCTCTACCCCATCGGCGTGGAGATGGCGCATCATTGGGGCGTGCCAACCCTCGCCGGGGTCTTCGCCACCGACGGGCAATTCCCGGGCTGGCAAACGGCTGGGGACGCGGAATCCTCTTTGATGTTGTGCGCGCTCGCAGGAGCAGAGACGGGCGCGGGCTTGGGTCTGGTCGAATCTTGCAAATTGCTCTATCCCGAAGAAATCATCCTCGACAGCGACATCTACCACCGCGTCCGCATGGAAGCGGCGGGAATCGACACCAGCCGCGAAGCGCTCGCGCTGGATGTCATCAAGACGGTTGGTCCGCGCAGCCATTATCTGGGGCAGCGTCATACGCGTGATAACATGCGAAAAAGGGTTTTATCGGACGTGGCGAATCAGTCCAGTCCGTCTGGAGGGATGCGTGATCCCATCGAGGTCGCCCGCGAAAAAGCGGAGTGGATTCTAAAAAATCACCATCCCCAACCGTTGGAACCAAATCAGCAGAAGGAACTAACTCGCATCCTGGAGGGGGCAGACCAGGACGCCTACGCGGGAGGAAGAGAATGAACGATTGCCTCTTCCTTCAGGAGCGGGTGTAATTTTCCCGAGCAAGTAGCCTCTCCTGGCGCAAGAGACCTTGGCGGAACAAATTAAACCGCCGCTTTCACTAAACTCCCTGAAGATTGCAAGTGAGTTCTGTAAGGTTTAAGTTTTTTGACAGAAGTGTCATTCTGAGCGACGCCCGCGTACAAATACATTGTTGCGCAGGCGAGCGAAGAATCTCCACAACGTTGTAGAGACCCTTCGCTCTGCTCAGGGTGACAACCAAGAAAGCCAGGAAAAATATATGGAAACCAACCTAAGAGTTCTATCAGATAATGAAGTGACACAAGTCCACGAACGCACGCTCTCGACGCTTGCAGCAATCGGCGTCCGCGTGGACACGGAACGGGGGCGAAAAATTCTCAAGAAAGCCGGGGCGGACGTAAACCAGCAAACCCACATCGTCCGCTTTCCGCGCGGATTTGTAGAAGACTGCCTGAGCAAAGCCCCACATAAATTTTCCCTCGGCGGCAGGCGTCCGGGCTGGTCGTTCCCACTGAACGAGAATCAATGTTCGCTGGTTGCAGACGGTGGCGCGTCCTACGTCATCGACGACCAAACGGGCAAACGCCACAACGCGGGCTATCAAGATTGGCTGGACGCCACCCGCCTGATCGATTCCATCGACGAGGTCGGCGTGTATTGGGCGATGGTCGACCCAGGTTTCGCGCAGGAATCCATCGGCGATTTCGTCAGCTACTTCCGCCAGATGACCCGCAACTTCTCGAAGCATTTGCAGGACACCACCCATTCCGTCGAGCAGTCGCGCTGGGCGCTCGAAGTTTTGGGGACGGTTTTCGGTGGGAAGGAAAACGTCCGCAAGTTGAATCCGTTTTCGTTTTTGATCACGCCCGTCTCGCCGATGGTCATCGAAGCCGACCATACCAACGCTTTCCTCGAAACCATCGGTTGGGGAATCCCAGTCGCCATCATGCCCATGCCGATGTTCGGCGGCACGTCGCCCGCCAGCCTGATCTCGACCCTGCTGCTTGCCAACTGCGAGACGATTGCCACGCTCTGCCTGGTGCAAGCCGCCGCGCCCGGCAACCCGGTGATCTATGCGCCCTGCCCCTCGATCATGGATCCGTACACGGGACGTTTCACCGGCAGTGAAGTGGAGCACGGTCTGCTTGGTGCGGCTGTGACCGAGATGGCGCATTATTACGGCTTGCCCGTCGAAGCTTCGGCTGGAAGCACGGGACATTATGTGCCGGGCATCCGCGCCAGTTACGAGCGGGCGTTGAACTGGTCGATGGTCACAC
>CAILWD010000096.1 GCA_903837815.1 uncultured Chloroflexota bacterium
ACTCGCAACGCCGAAACCATCCTTCCCGACCACGATGCGCTGCCCCGCTGACTCGCCGAATCGCTGACTCATTGAATCCCCCAATCCCCCAATCCCCTACCCCCTCCCCTTTCGATGGAACAGCAGCGGTAAAGTAACGATTGCCACCAGCACAAAACCCATCACTACGATCCCGTCCGTTGAGCCAACTTCAGAGAGGTCTTCCCCGCTTTGGGTTGGGGTGGGGACTTGCATGGAGAATGAAGTGGCGCTCAGGTTTTTTGCCGCCGCTTGCGGTTGACCGAAGTTCGTGGAGACAAGCACAAAAACAAGGGTGAGGAAGATCAGTGCGATGCCAAAATAGGGGGATGTTTTCATGGCTAAATTATTGTATCATGACAGTACCTTTCAATTGTAATACGAAAAAATGGCTCTTTAGGATTTGCCGTGATTTATGTACGGAGTACACAGGTTACACGGAAAAGAACGGATTTTTTCAATAAAAAAATTCGCGTATGTTTGTGAAATCCGTCAAATCTGTGTTCGAAAGGTTTTAATCACGGGAACTCCCAGAGACCCGAAAAAACCGCATTACAGATAAATTCCCTCTTATTTGTACTTTTTTGGACTTTCGTTGTATAATGCGGCAGATTACTTGCTGGCGGGGCTCAGCAATTTTGTGTAATCGAGCCTTGGCCGCCCCTTGCACGGCGGCTTTGCGCTTAAATCAATTCAGGAGCATCCATGATCAAAAGACTCTTTGACTGGCTTCGACAGCCACTCGGTCTGATTGCGGTGGGAATTGTTTTGCTGGCGGTGTTCAGTTTTGCCGCGTACGGCATTTCTCTCACCCAGCAGGCTCCCGAACAACCCGTTCAATTTCCTCACAATACGCATGTCGGCTTTGGCATTCAATGTCTGTATTGCCACCCCGGCGCTGTAAAGGGGCCCTCCGCCGGGATCCCGGCGCAGGCGAAATGTTGGGCTTGTCACAACCAGATTGCCAAGACGGAGACTAGCGCATTGCTTGCCCCGTTGAAGCAGGCGGTTATCAGCGGGGAGCCGTTGCAGTGGGTTCCCGTTGCGCAAGTCCCCGACTTCGTGCAGTTCAACCATCGCGCCCACATCGCAGCGGGACAGAACTGCGAGAATTGTCACGGCGACATGTCGAAGCAGACGGTTGCCGAAAATCCGCAGGTCTTCAACATGGGTTTTTGTTTGAATTGTCATAAGCAGGTGGCGGGCGAAGACCATGCGAAACTGGTCAAACTGACCGACTGCGGAACCTGTCATTATTAGAATGCGCTTCGACTACGCCAGCGCGGAGACTTCGTCCTGAGCGTAGTCGAAGGACGTTCTATGGCAATTATTGGGTGAAAGGAAATTAAGTATGACTGATAAATTTTCCCGGCGTGATTTTCTGAAACTGGCTGGGGTGGGAACGGCAAGCGCCGCAATCCTTACGGGTTGTGGCCCCGCTTCGCGTTACGTCAAACGCGAGCCGTACATGGAAATGCCCGAGTACACCTACAACGGTCAAAGCACTTATTACGCCACCACATGCCGCGAGTGCGCGGCTGGCTGCGGACTCGTCGTCCGCACCTCGCAGGGACGCGCCATCAAAACCGAAGGCAACGCGAACCATCCGCTCAACCTCGGCAAGACCTGCGCGCGCGGACAGGCGACCCTGCACGGGCTATACAACCCCGACCGGATTCAGGAACCGTCTGTCAATTGGGACGCCGCCATTCAGGTTGTTGCAGATGCTTTGAAGAACAACCAACCGAGCGAGATCGCCTTCCTCTTGGGGACAACCTCCGACCATCTCTTCGACCTCGTATCTGATCTGTCGTCCCAGACTGGAATCAACCCGCCAGTTCGTTTCGGCGCGTTGAGCATGTTCGAGTCCCGCGCCACGCTTGCCCAAGCCGCCGAGAATCTTTTCGGCGAAGCGGGCATGCCTTTCTTCGACGTGGGCGGCGCGGAAGTGGTCTTCTCTTTTGGCGCGAACTTCCTCGAAACCTGGCTTTCGCCCATCGCCTACACCCGTGGATTTGTGGGACTGCGCGAGGCGCAAACCAAAATGCGGGGCACGTTGATTCAGTTCGAGGCGCGGATGTCTGCGACGGCGGCAAAGGCTGACGAGTGGATTCCGCTCAACCCTGGAACCGAATCTCTCGTGGCGCTGGCAATCGGACGGCTGGCGCTCGAACTGCGCGGCGGACCCCTGCCCCGCGCCTTCTCTGACATCGACCCGAGAGCCGCTGCCGAAAAATCTGGAATCAAACTCGAAACCCTCGAACACTTCGCCGAACTGTTCGCCAC
>CAILWD010000097.1 GCA_903837815.1 uncultured Chloroflexota bacterium
CTACCCCTACACCAATGGACACCTGATGGTGGTTCCGTTCGCCCATATCCCATCGCTGGAGGAATTGGATCAACCCACCCGCGCAGAACTCATGGAACTCACTTCACAATCGATGGTGGTGCTGAAAAATATCTACCGCCCGCAGGGATTTAACGTGGGAGCAAATATCGGCGTGGTGGCAGGGGCTGGCGTGCCGGGACATGTCCACGTCCACATCGTCCCGCGCTGGGGCGGCGACACGAACTTCATGTCCACCCTGGGCGAAACCCGCGTCCTGCCGGAAGCGCTCGAAATGACTTACCAGCGCATTAGCGAGGGCTTCCAATCCACTTTGTGACCCCCAACCTATTGGGGAATGACATCGCCCAAAATGCCCGTTATCTTTTGAAACCTCAAAGGCTTCCACCTTTGGGGTTTTTTATTCTTCGTGCTGAGCGTAGTCGAAGCGTAAAAAAACCGCCCTTCGACTACGCTCACAACATCCCGACTTCTTCGGGAGGACGGAACGACGACCGAGACACTGTGACCATGAAAAAGAATCGAAACACAAAAATTGCGTTTCTGCCGGGCATCACTCTCCTTATTCTTATCGCCTGCGTCCTGCCGGCAGGCGGAGCGGCAACACAAACCCCTCCAAAGGCGCCAACAGAGCCGCAAATTTCCAACAACACGGCAACGCCCACAACTGCAGCAACAGCCACGCCCACGCCCCAGTCTTTTGCCGCGCCCGCCTCCTTCGGACCCAACCCTGAAAACTTTCCCGCAGGCTACAACCCGCTCAGCGGACAGCCCGTCGAAGACCCATCGCTGTTGCAGATTCCCGCCATGCTGCTTTCCATCTCGCACTTTCCGCCGGTAGCGCGTCCACAGGCGGGGCTTTCCTTCGCGCCCTGGGTCTTCGAGTTTTACATCACCGAAGGCGCAACCCGCTTCCTCGGCGTCTTTCACGGCGAGTTTCCCGAACCTGAGATTCCCGTCAGCGGCAATTGCGAAGTCCGCCGCGAGCCGTTTGCTCGATCCGCGCAAATCCTCGGCAACCAGGTCTGGCTGGACGAGAACAAAAATGGACGACAGGAATCCTACGAACCCGGCGTCGGCGGGATTTGCGCACACCTTTACGATGGCAGCCAATTAATCGAATCGACAACCACAGACACCAACGGTTACTACGGATTCAACGTTGAGGCTGGGACGTACTCCGTCGAGTTCATCCTGCCCGAATGGCTGGAGTTCACGAGTCAAAATGTCGGGGATGAAAATGCCGATAGCGACGCCGACCCGCTCACGGGACGAATCTCAGCCCAAATCGAACGCTTCGCGGCCACTTTTCATTTCGACGTCGGGTTGATTCCGTCCGAAATCCCAATCCCAACTTCGGGCGAATCGCCCAAAGCCGAGGTCGGTCCCATCCGCTCGGGGCGTTTGCTCTACGCCGACATCGCAAGCTTCTTCCAATCCTCCTGCCTGATCTATGCCTTTGCCTCCAAAGAAGTCCTTTCGGAACTTCCGCAGTGTTCGATGGTGGCGCACGAAGACGCGGGCGGCGGCTCAATGATGCCGCTGGAGCGAATGCGGGCGGTGGCGGAAGACAACATGAACAAGACTCGCGGCGGATTCAATTACAGCGGCAACCTCTTCAGCGAGGAAGCGCCTGCCGGCGGCGCGCCTGCAAATCAAATCGACGTGTACGTGGCGCTGCTCAACCAATCGGGTTGGACGTATGACCCGCTCTACGGAGCGTGGCTGCGCTTCGTGGACGACGCCGACAAAGCCACAGCGGGTCAACTCCACGCCGACACCGACCGCCTGACGGGACGTCAACTGGCTTTCGAGAACTTCATCATCCTCTTTGCCGAAACCGACGTTATCTCCCCCACCAACCTCGACATCCACCTCGAACAAGGCGACGGCGGCTACGCCTTTCTCTTCCGCGACGGCATGAAGTACGACATCCGCTGGAGCACCAAATCGGACGAGTACGAAAAGAACTCGGGGCAGCGCCGCCCGCTGAAATTCACCAACGCCGACGGTAGTCCCGCCGCGTTGAAGCCCGGCAGTACCTGGATTTTCGTCGCGACACCGTATTCGGCCATTTCCGACGAAGGCGGGGGAAGGTGGAAATTGCGCTTCTATCCGCCTGCGGGAGCGGAGTGAATTTCATGGAGGATAAACTTTTATTCATTCGCGCTGGCAACGATTATGGCAACAGATGTATCCGCGGGTATTTTTCCTGTTTGGATGGAAGCTATGCCCCAAAAAACAAGCCGCGCGAAATGACGATTGCCATCTCAAAACCCTTGTTGCAGCAGATTATCTTCGGTTGCCTTTGACGCATCCTCCAAACCCTGCTATTATCCTTATCCATGCGAAAAATCATTCCTGCGCCCATCTGGAAACTTCTGCGCTGGTTTCGCCCAGGGTTGGGGATCAAACGCTGGTTTACCCTCGTACTGGCCGGGATTACCCTGCTGGGTTTGGGATTTGCCGTCATCCTGATCGACCTTTATCGCACCGATTCCTCCAACCCCATCCTGCTGACGCTGCTTTCCTACGTTTCCCTGCGTTTCATTCCACGCATCTGGCGGGCAATCATCTTTGGCGGGCTGGGAATTGGGCTGGTTGCATATGGCATTTTGAAGTTGAACCGCTCGATGCTTCAGCCTTTTGTCCGCCCCGGAGATGACGTGTTGCGGCAGATCAAAAATTACCGCCGCCGTGAGCGCGGACCGCATATCGTTGCCATTGGCGGCGGACACGGACTCTCGACCTTGCTGCGAGGTTTGAAGTCTCATACCAGCAACCTGACGGCGGTGGTAACGGTGGCAGACGACGGCGGCTCGTCGGGCAGGCTGCGCGAAAGTCACGGCATCCTTCCGCCTGGAGACATTCGCAATTGTCTGGCGGCGCTATCCAATGATGAAGCCCTGCTCACCCAACTCTTTCAATACCGATTTAGCGGCTCGCCCGAACTCGAAGGGCATTCCTTTGGAAACCTGTTCATCGCCGCGCTGGCAGACATCACCGGCAGTTTTGAAGAGGCGGTCGCTGAGTCAGGGCGGGCGCTTTCGGTCAACGGACGGGTGTTGCCATCGACCTTGCACAACGTAAAACTGGTCGCCAGCATGGAACTTCCCCATTCGGTCAACGAAGTCCGTGTGGAAGGGGAGAGCAAAATTCCGGCCATGGCTGGCAGGGTCAATCGCGTGTGGCTCGAACCAGATGACGCTTCCGCCTTTCCGCCGGTCATCAAGGAAATTTTGAATGCGGATGTAATTGTTGTCGGCCCTGGCAGTTTATACACCAGCCTGCTTCCCAATCTTTTGGTGCAAGACCTTCTCGACTCCATGCGTGCCAGCCGCGCCGTAAAAATATACGTCTGCAACATAGCCACCCAATCCGGCGAAACCGATTTTTTTACCTGCCATGACCACGTTCGCGCGCTCGAGAACCATGCGGGCGAAGGCCTCTTCGATTTGATCTTGTGCAACGGCAATTACAATCTTGAAATTGGCCCGTCGTCTCAGTGGGTGCTTGCCGATGAAAAGACCCTCTCGGATTCCCGTGCCTATTGCGTCGATTTGGTGGATGAAAACCATCCTCGTCGGCACGATTCTAGAAAACTGGCGCAGGTGATCATGGACGTTTTTTACGAACGCACCGGCCCTTTAAATGAGAATAAATCGCCGCAAATGCCGTTATAATTCGGGCGTTTGCCAAGGTGATTTATACAACTTGTGATAAAATCACGGCAATTTGTGCAAAAAATCACGAAACACTACTTTCTTCAAGGAGAAATAAAATGACAGTAAAAGTTGGTATCAATGGTTTTGGCCGCATTGGCCGTCAGGTACTCAAAGCGATCCGCGATATGTACCCGAACGAATTGGAAGTTGTCGCCTTTAACGACATCGGCGACATGAAGACCATGGCCCACCTGCTGAAATATGATTCGACCTACGGGCGTTTCAACGGCACGGTGGAAGTCGCCGACGACAGCCTGGTCATCGATGGCAAGAAGGTCAAGGTCTTCAAAGAGACCGACCCCGCCGCCATCAAATGGGGCGACCTCGGCATCGACATCGTCATCGAGTCGACGGGTCTTTTCACCATCAAGGAAGACGGCGTCAATAAGAAAGGCAAGACCGTCAAGGGCGCGGTGAATCACATCACTTCCGGCGGCGCGAAGAAGGTCATCATCTCCGCCCCCGCCGAAGGCGAAGACCTGACCGTGGTTTTGGGCGTCAACGAAGACAAATATGATTCTTCCAAGCATCATGTTGTCTCGAATGCCTCCTGCACCACCAACTGCCTTGCGCCCGCCGCCAAGGTTGTGCATGACAATTACACCATCAAGCGCGGTTTCATGACCACCATCCACTCC
>CAILWD010000098.1 GCA_903837815.1 uncultured Chloroflexota bacterium
GAAGGGCGGCGGAGACCGGGGTTGAGATTCAACATGTCGAGCAGGGCAACCAAACCGTCAGCAAATTTCAATCCTGCCGGGGAAAGCGGCAGGACGCGGGTCTTCTTTCCAAGCGCCTTGACCACGATGCGGGTGAACTCGAGCATACTGGCATTGTGCGCCGAGACGATGTACTGCTCCCCGCTGCGACCTTTGCCCAGGGCAAGGGTCACGGCGCGGGCGACGTCGCGCACGTCTACAAAGGCGTTGACGTAATCCATCATCGGCAAAATGGGAAATTTGCGAATCGCGCCGATGGCGGCTTCCACCCGTTCCGAGCCGGGTCCGAGGATGACACTGGGGTTGAGCATGATGACCCGCATGTCGTCCTTCATCCCGCCCAGTTCGATTTCACTCAGGCGTTTTGTGTAGCCGTAAATATCGTATTTCTTTTTGTATTCGAGATCGGGGAGAAAAGTCTCGTCAGTCACCTGCGGAGGGCGGAACTCCACAGCCGAGATGGAACTGATAAAAATGAAGTTTTTGCATCCCGCCTGACGCGCCGCCTGGGCAAGGTTGCGTGTGCCAATCACGTTGGCATCGAAAACCTTTTGCTCGTCCGCTTTCACAAAGGACACCATCGCCGCGTTGTGAATGACCGTGTCCACCCCTTCGAGATGTTTGGCAAAGGATTCGGGCTGGGTCAACTCGCCGCGCGCCCATTCGATCCGCTCCAGGCTTTGCAGGTCTAGAAAAGTCTTGCGCGGAGTGCGGGTCAACACCCGCAGTTCCCCCTGCGGGTCATGCTCGTGGATGGCGCGGACAATGTATTGTCCGAGGAAGCCGAAGCCTCCGGTGATGAAATATCTGTTCATGGGCTGGGCGGGGTTGAATTCGAATCTGGCGTCGCGTTGTCAGTTTCGGATGGAGGCGGCGTCGCCAATTCATCGGCGGGAGACAGCGGCGTGGGGATTTCTTCTGTGGCCAGTTCGGGGGTGGGCATTTCGATCGTTGGGGTATCCACAACGACTGGTTCCGCCGTTTCGATTGTCTCCCCGGTTGGAATCTCTTCGGCGGCGGGAAGTTCAGACGGCTGGCTGACTGGGGTCGAAATTGCAATCGCCGAGACCAAAAACGTCCCACGCGCAATTAGTTTGTCGTCGTCGGTGGTGTAGATTTCGAGGTCAACCGTCTCACCCAGCGGGGTGCGGATTCCTGTACAGCGGACAAGGGTCACATCGGTTTCGTCTGCCTCGCAGGTGTAAATGCTGACCGTGTCCCGGTTTCTCGCCTTGACGTAAAACGGAGGATATTCCCCTTCGGGCAGGCGAAAATAAATTACCATGCGATTCAGACTGTTCGCGCCGAAATTGACGACGCACAAACCGCTTGCGTCTTCGTCGCACAGGGTTGCTTCGACCGCCGAAACGGATTCCGCTCCGGAGAATGACTGTAGCAAAGTTTTGCCTGCCACTGTAAGGACAACCAACCAGAGGGCGACAAAGGCAAAACCGAGAACTCCCAAAATGATAAGAACTTGTTTTTTCTTCATTCACACTCCATGGGTAAAACCGACATGCTGATGATACATCAAGATTCAGTGATTCAGCGATTCAGCAAGTCAACAATTCGGGGGAAGGTGTGTGCCCCAAAAACTCATTCGCGTTTTTTGCAATAAAAACCTTTTCGCTTTTAGCGGCGTTGCCACGCGGGGGATTAAAGCGGCATAAGAGATGTCTCCCTTGCTTGACTGTGTTTTGATGGGGATGGTAATATGATTGCATGTATCTCAAAGGAAGTAAATGGAGCATGAATCGGCGGCGGCAGCGCCCCAATTGGTTTCGCATTATTCTGCTGAGCCTGCTGGTGCTGGCTGGCGCATACGTCAACCGGTTCATTCTCCCAAACCAACCCCAACTCGGAGTCCCAACTCCCACCGTCACCCGTTCGCCCGAATCATTCGTCACCGAAGCGGAGGAATATTTCGCGCAGGGCAAACTCGCGCCCGCCATCGAAGCCTACAAACAAGCCATCGCCTCCTCCCCCGGCGACCCCTCTGTGTACGTGGCGCTTGCCCGCACCCAGGTCTTTGCAGGTAAATATAAGGAAGCGCAGGAAAGCGCCGAATCCGCCATCCTGCTCAACAACAACAATTCCAACGCGCACGCTGTCCGCGCCTGGGCATTGGACTTCCAGGGCGAATCTCTCGAAGCCGAAGCCAGCATCAAGCGCGCGCTGGAACTCGACCCGAACAATGCGCTCGCTCACGCCTATTATTCCGAAATTCTCGTCGATTCCTTCTACAGCGGCACAGGCATTGTCGGCGCCATCGAAAAAGCCATCGAAGAGTCGAAGGTGGCGCAGGCGCTCGCGCCCGAAACCCTCGAAACGCGCCGCGCCCGTGGGTACGTCCTCGAGGCCACAGGCAATTACGAGGAAGCCATCCGCGAATACGAACAAGCCATCGTCGTCAACCCCAACATCGCCGACCTGCACCTCGCCCTCGGACGCAACTACCGCACCCTCGGCATCTACGA
>CAILWD010000099.1 GCA_903837815.1 uncultured Chloroflexota bacterium
CTTCAACCAGCGCGGGCTGCGTGCGGGCGAGGAACAGCAGGTTCACGCCTTCGGCTTTGAGTTTGTCCTCCCAGCCGTCGCCAGCCGCCTGCACGAAAAGATAATCATGCGCCTGCTCTGCCGTGTAGATGACCTGAATCCGCGTGTCCATCGCAACGGGGCGCGACGGCGCGGCATGGATCAGGTAACTGCCGAAGACTACGTCGTTCCACATTGGGGCGGGGAGTTCGGGATGCTGATTCAACCAGTCGGCGGCGGCAACGGGCGTCGTGGCAGAATCAAGCGCGGGCGGGGATTCCTTCCACCAACTTTCGCGCAAGCCGGGTAGCAGAGCCAGCGGCATCAGCAGGAAGAGAAAGCCCAAAGCGTAGTTGAGGCTTGGGATGGTCGCCCCAACTTCCCCGTCGAATTTTTTGAGAATCGCTTCGGGCATGAGGAAGGCAGTCAGAATCGAGACGATGAACAAATCCCAAATCACATAGCGGATTCCGGTCAGCGCGAGCCAGGTGAAGGCGAGGAAGAGAATCCACTCGAAGGCGGAGAGGCGGCGGCGGGCAAATGCGGCAAGCGGTGCAAGTAGAATCAGCCACGCGAAAAAGAGGTTCATCTGCCAGCCTTGGTTGAGCGGCGGCAGCCATTCGGGGCTGAGGTCGCGGATGCCGGGCGCAGTGAATGTGCCGATGACTGATTGCCAGAGAACGAATCCGCGCGGGTTGAGCAGGGTCACAGCCAGCGAAGCCAGCCCAACCCAGAAAAGTTTTTTGCGGTCGCCCGCGCCAAAAACGAAGGCGACGCCGACAAGGATAAAAAATAAAACGAAGGAGCCGTGCAGGTTTGCCCACACCCAGGCAAGCGGGACGAGAAGCCACGTCTTTCCTTCGCGCTTGTGCCACTTGAGCAGAATCCACAACGCCGCCACGAACAGCGGATACGCAAACAATTGCGGACGCACGCCCCAGTTACTGCTGCCCGAAAGCCCCGCCAGAAAAACGAGCAAAGCCGAAAGCCGCGCGCCCGCTCCGCCTTCGCGCATCGCCAGCCAGAGCAGGGCGTAGGTCAAGCCGATGAGCGCAGCGACCAGAGCCATCGTCAGCGGGATTCCGCCTGCTGTGTATGTCAGCCAAAAAATCGCCGCCGACAACCACGACTGATAAACAATCGGTTGCCCCGCCTGAATCCAACTATATGTATCCGCGACGGGCACAGCGCCGCTTTCCAAAACATCCTTACCCAAGCGCAGATACCACCAATAATCATGCGGCTGGAGGGGCAGCAGCACGGCGATGGTCAGCAGGGGAAAGAGGGCAATGCCGAGCCAGAGAAAATTGTAAGAGCGGGAAGAATTTTGCATGGTTTCGTTATTGAATCACGAAGAGCATTTATGAAACGAGCGATGATAGCGGCATCTGGGAAGTTCAATTCATCAAACAGATTGAAGATGGTTGACCTGGCTCTCACCAGGTCTGCCGTCAAGGTTACCCGAACAACTCATTCCGGGCAAGTGCTCAAAGTATTCATGTTTGCGCGCTGAGCAGGGCTGTAGCAAAGTCGCTTGACAGAACGGAAATTGGACTTTGCTGCAACCATGTCCCGCTACACCCGCGCCTTGCAAATCCATTCCCTCTCGGTTATCCTTGCGGGTGGGAGTGGTTAGGTCCCGGTGGGCTTCCTGGTCTTCAACACCAGTGGCGGGTCGCGTTGCGGGCCGCGGTGGGTTCGTCTCCCATCCACTCCCGCCTGTTTTGGACGATGGACGATGGACGGCAGTCCGTTTACCATCGTCCATTGTCAATTATGGAAAAGGTATTTGAATGTCAACACCGGAAATCGAAACTCTCACCCATCTTGTATCCCGCGTCTTTCGCATCGACGATGTGACCAGCGGCGACTCACAGAGGGGATACCTCGCGCGCTACCGCGGTCAACTGGCAGATGGCGACTCCGCCGGGCTTTACGACCAACTTGCGGATTCCCTCGCCTCATATAACATCACCCCGCTCTTTCGAAACGAAAACAAACGCCACGTAATTTACCTTGCTCCAAAACCCGCCGACCCGAAACAGGATAAAATCTCAACCAACATCATCCTCTTCCTGCTGACGGTGTTGAGCGTGATGCTGGCTGGCGCGCAGCCCGAAGGCGCAATCCCCCAGGATTTTATGGGGCAACTTTTGATGCTGGTTGGGAGCATCTTTACAGGCATTCCCTTTGCCCTCAGCCTGCTGGGCATTTTGCTGGCGCATGAACTGGGACACTACTTTATGAGCCGTCACCATAAAACGCCTGCCAGCCTGCCCTACTTCATCCCCTTCCCGCTCAGCCCGCTGGGAACGATGGGCGCGGCAATTCTCATGCGCGGCACGCCGAAAAACAAGCGCGTGCTGTTCGACATCGGCGTGGCGGGACCCATCTCCGGGCTGGTGGTGGCAATTCCCGTTTTGCTTTTTGGGTTGTCGCTTTCCACACTCGGAACCATCGAACCGAACCCCAATGGTTTCCTCGAAGGCAACTCCCTGCTGTATCTCCTTGCCAAATTCGTGACCTTCGGACAACTGTTGCCCTCTCCCGCTGAGCCGCAGGGAATTTTGTACTGGCTGCAATATTTCTTCACGGGTCGTCCTGTGCCTTTTGGCGGATTGGACGTGTTCATTCATCCCGTTGCCTTTGCAGGCTGGGCAGGGATTTTGGTCACGGCGCTCAACCTGATCCCCGCCGGCACGCTCGACGGCGGGCATGTGATTTACGCGCTGTTTGGCGACAAGGCAAAAAAAGCATTTCCCTTCATTATCGGCTTGCTGGTTCTGCTGGGAATTTTCTGGAGCGGATGGTGGCTTTGGGCTGTGATGCTCTTCTGGCTGGGACGTGTCAACGCCGAGCCTTTGGATCAAATCACCACCCTCGACCCCACCCGCAGGCTGGTTGCCCTCGCGATGATTTTCATCTTCGTTTTGGTTTTCATGCCCGTCCCGTTCATGACGCTGGCGCAATAACACCCATGAAAAAAATTCTCCCCCTGCTCTTCATCGTTTCCATTCTTGTATCGGCTTGCGGCTCGCCCGAAGCGACGCCCACCGGTGAGTCGGTATCATTGACTGCGGAGACCGCTGCACAGTCGACGACGAAAACCCCGAAGCCTGTATCAACTCAGGAGATGGTATCCAACCTGGGGGTCAGCGAAGAAGCCTTGCAGGGAA
>CAILWD010000100.1 GCA_903837815.1 uncultured Chloroflexota bacterium
CATGTGGTCCGGTTGCTCGCCGCCGAAGGGCACCGCGTCACCGCCACCGACTTCCGGCCATCGGTCGAGACGATCCCGGAGGGCGTGCGGTTCTGCCGCTGCGACCTGCGCTCCGACCCGCTGCCCTCGGGCGACTACCAAGCTGTACGATTCACTCGTCAAAACTGACTCAAAGAAGAAGCGCTGAAGCCAATACTTGCATCGTCTTTGTGGTCGGCCCATCCGTCCAGCCCGATTCATGAACCTCCCGCGATCGTTCGCGGCCATGACTTCAAAGCACTGTGAACCTTGATTTTAGCGAAGCGGCACCAATCGCGGTCATTGGGCTGCTCACATTAGAGAACCCAGTAATTGGACATTTTGCCTGGCGAGGCGTGACCCTGGTGGCCTTCACTCATACCAATATTGAAACGTTGCAGGATGTCGAAAAAAGCGCATGGGGTCTAACAATATCAACAGTTTTGCTAAATCTTGGAGTCGGCGTATATATGCTTGGACCCGCTACTAAATCAAACAATGATCTGAACGAGTCTGTCGTACTCTTGCAGATCTACATCGCCTCACTGTTGCTTGGGTTTTTGGGTCAGTTCGTCATTTTGACTACATCTGAAAATCCATTGTCCAAAGCATCCGCTGCCAAGCTCTCCATGTATACGACAGGCCTGCGATTGATTGTGGGGTTGTTGATATCGTTTTTCATTCTCCTATTTTGCGCATTGAATTGATGTGGTGATCCGCCGCGCCACCCAAGGCCGAACAAGAAATTTTCCTAACGACTAACTCGCCTAGCTTTAGCCCTTACGACCTATGCAAGCGACCAGCAGTCGAGGCCAAGTGAAAGGCCGAAAATTTTCCCACGGGGCATTATTTGACTTGATACGGAGTTGGCGTAACGCGTAAATCTAACCAGGTAGATCCAAATGAAATATCGAACGCTTGTCTTAGGAATGTGCGCCCTAGCCGCGATGGCGCTCGTTGGATGTGGTGGTCCCGCTGCTTCCAAGCCGCTCGCGGAGGGATGTGGCAGAATTACCTTTTACAGGCCGAAGCAGTTCCTCGCCTTCGGCTCCTTGCAGCCGATTGTCGTTTACCGGAATAAGGAGCTTGTGGCCGTCCTCCCATACAAGAGCAAGCGCAATGTCGATCTGGTGCCTGGCAAATATAGGTTTGCGGGCACCTACGAGTTCCTGCCGAACCCACTCATCCAGAAGGCAGATCCGGCACACCCTCTCAAGCCACAGGCGATCGATCCGGTCGATTACATCCCGCAGGCTTACTCGTCTGTCGATGTGTCTGTTCGCAACGGAGATGTGATTTACGTGAAAACCTGGCTCGACTACAACAATGCCGGCTTAGTCCACTTGGATATCGTCGATGACAACTTGGGTGCCGGAGAGGCTGCCGAAACCAGTCTTGTTCGTTAGACGAGCCGAATGCGAGCAACCGAAGAGTTGCAACTACGGAAAGCCTTTTACCTTTGGAGTTGGCTGTGATCAGACCTTTATCGGGCTGCTCGCGAATCTAGACCAAGACATGAGCACGAAGCAGAATAAGAGCGTTCAAATGAGTTGGATAGATGAAGAGCTTTCCGCGCCCGCCCCGCGTTCAAAACCGACGCCGCCACGCCTTCCGGTTACTCGCGAATCAGGGTTTAGCGGGGGAGATTGACTGATAGTTCTTGTGTGGTCCACATGGTCAAGCGGGCGGGTGCTTCCATGGTGTCCACGCCCCCTCCGATTTCCCACCAGGTTTTTAGCTCGCACGGCGGCTTCTGGCAAGATGGAATGACGCCATTGATTGGTCGGAGCCAAAGCTGTTGGCATCATGGCGGAATACATAGCCCTGTATGCAGTCGAGATCATCACCTATTATCCGCACCGGCTCCAGCGGACGCAAACGCTTCACGGCGGAGCGGCAAATGTATTTTCACCCCATCCACACCTCCAAATCCGCCATCGCCGCCCTGACGTTGCCCGCTGCGCCTGCCGCGATCATCCGGGTGGTTGCAATGGGAACAGGCCACCGCTTCGCGAGGAAAGCCGCGAGAGACTCGTTGTCCGGCGGTTGGAGACGGACGGGTAGGAATCG
>CAILWD010000101.1 GCA_903837815.1 uncultured Chloroflexota bacterium
CGGCTCGAAGCGACGGGCATTCCGCGTGGAGCCAGCCGCGCCACCGGAGAATTCTTCCCGAACAGCCTGGGGTCGTTGAAACGTCATTTGATTCTCAACCGCTTGCGGGGCGGCACGGCGGCGGTGATCGTCGAGCCGCTGGGACCCGAATCGGGGACTCGCCCTGTGCCGTTTGACTTCAACCAAAAAATCCATGAGTTGTGCGATGAGTTTGGGGCGTTGCTCATCTTCGACGAAGTTGTGACCGGCTTCCGCCTCGGTTTGGGTGGCGCTCAAGGATACTTCGGCGTCAAACCCGATCTGACGGTTTTCGGCAAGTGCATCTCCGGTGGTTACCCAATGGCTGGCGGCGTAGGCGGACGCGCAGACGTGATCAAGACTTTCGCGGCAGGCATCGGCGGCATTGGCGAACACGCCTACATCGGCGGCACGCTTTCAGCCAATCCGCTCTCGTGCATGGCGGGTTACACATCCCTGCTGGAAATGGAGCGGACGAATGCGCCAGTCATCGCCGGGCGTGCGGGAGACAGGCTCACCAAAGGCTTGCAAGCCATCATCGAAAAATACAACCTGCCCTTTGTCGCGTACAATCAAGGCTCGATTGTCCACCTTGAGACATCGGGCGTCATGTTGCTCGACTTCCGCAACCCGCTGCGGCTGGCAAAAGAACTCAAACCGCGCAAGCACATGATGGAAGAAATGGGCGCGGCGTACATGGCGGAGGGCTTGATTACCCTGGCAGGCTCCCGCATGTACACCTCGATGGCGGACACGGATGAAGTCATAGATGACGCATTGGGCAAATTCGAGGCGGTTTTGTCGGCTTGCGCGTAGTCAATGGGAATAAGGTTCTTGTTCTTCGCGTGGCGACAAGGATTTCCACCAATCACGGAGACGCAGAGGCGCTGTTACTTGCAATCGGACTTTTTGTAGTCAGGGAAAGTCACACAGATGAAAGACTCCGCAAATAAATCTTGAGAATGGATTTCAATGGGGGAGATGCGCCATCTCAAAGTGGGAGCCAGGTGCCGAGTCCCTTTTCCTGTGCGCGGCGGTAAATCTCTGGGGCGACCGCCATGTCATCCATCGCCAGACCGAGGTTGATTGCCAGCGTGCGTTGCTTTTCATCTTTGCGACCCGGCTTCAAGCCGGCAACCAGTTCACCCAGGTCGGCATAGGGTTTGGGAGTCTGCTGGAAATACCCGACCGATTTGTAATATTGGAATTGCGCATGGTCATCCGTGCTGACGAGGTCCATTTGCGCCAGCGCCGCGCCCGACCAGTAGGAGTCGAAGTCCACTGCCGAGCCATATGCGCCGGGCTTGAGCCAGTCCTTTTCGATGGCGGGAGTCGGATGCTTGAGAATTGGTCCCGAGGTGACAACCAGATCGGAGTCGGCTACTGCTTGTTTTGGCTCCTTGACGCCGACGATCTCGAACTTGAACAGTTCTTTCATTTCGGAGATGAATCGATCCTGGACGGCGGGGAAAATATCATAGGCATACGCGCGCTTGATTGGGAACAGGCAGGCAAGAGCTTCGAGGTTGGTACGTCCCTGAACACCGCAAGCCAAAATGCCAACCGTCGCTGATTCGGGGCGAGCCAGATACTTCGCCGAAAGGGCAGAGGCCGCACCGGTGCGCATGGCGGTGATCCACGTGCAATCCATCATCGCGTACGGGATACCGGTCTCGACATCGTTCAAAATCAGCAAGCCTGTGATGTAAGGCAGTTCGCGCTTGTAGTTCTCCGGGTATCCGCTGACCCATTTGATGCCCGCCGAACGCATGGCAGGGATGTAAGCCGGCATGGCATGGATGAAGGCATCCGGCATAGTGTGGATGCCGGGCTTGGGTGGCATTTCCACCTTGCCGTTTCCCTTTTCCTTGAAAGCCGTTTCGAGCAGTTCGATGATTTCGCTCATGGGCAGGTTGACTGCTTCAACATCGGCGCGTGACAGGTAGAGGATTTGCTGTTCGGACATCGGGATCTCCTTGTGAAATAATGTACAACGCAATTATACAACCGAGTTGCTGGGACAAGGCTTTTATCAGGAACACAACGTGGCAAGCGCCAGCCATTCTCCCGCCTGTTTGGGATGGATTGTCCTGGCCAGCAGGTTTTGCTCTACGAGTTTGTTTATCGCGCGGTTTGCAATTTCATTCGACCAGCCGAAGAGTTTGGTCACGTCTCGCAGTTGCGCCGCACCGACCATGTTGAAATACAGTTCGAGCAGTTTCCCCCGCGCCTGCGATTCGGTGATTTTCCGCGCCTGCTCGGAGAGTTCGGGGAAGTGGCGGGTGGTGATTTCGTAGATGTGGGAATACTTCCACGCCCCCGCCTGCGCCACGCCGACAGGCAGAATCTTGAAATCCTTTTGCAAATATTCCAGCGCCTTGTTGAACTCGGAATCTTTCGCGTTTGAAAGTTTTGACTTCTTGCGCAAGTCCAGCGTGTGCATTGCGCCGTCTTCCAGCAAAGTTTCGTACACCTGCTTTGCCGACTGCGGCAGGCGTCCCTCGTGGTAGGCGATCAAATAATCCTCTTCGGGAGAGCCGTAATTTTCGGAGAGCGCATAGAAATACGGCGCAACATCGAGCGAAATCATCGTCCCTTTGCCGCGTAATATTTTGCCGTAATACCATATCTTTTTATCGAGAGCGCCGTCCTTCCACCCCCAGGTGATATGACCGGGGTCATCGTGTGCATCGGCGACGGGACGATCTCCCGCCACAGCCACCCAGAGCGAAGGCAGGTCGATTCCTTTGATGGGCCAGAAATATATGAAGCCTCGGCGGTTGACGAAGGTCAAAGCCTGGGCGGGAGACAAAAGCCTTTTGCCGGGTGTCAAGCCGAAGGTCGAAGCGCGAAGCGTTTCTAGTTTTTTCAGGTTGAGTTTCATCAGGCAGATTTTAGTCCACATGAGAGCGGATGACAAATGATGGTTATCAAAAAATTTCGAGACGGTTCAGAACTGGGTCAGTCGGCGGCGAAGTCGTTCAGTGAACTGGCAAACCAAGCCATCGCCGAACGCGGACGTTTTTTGGTTTCGCTCTCCGGTGGCGGCACACCGATGAAGCTATACGAACGGCTTGCCGAGGAAACACTGGATTGGAGCCGCGTTCACTTTTTTTGGGGCGATGAACGCTGCGTGCCGGTGGAAGATGCTGGAAACAGTTTTGGACAGGTGAAGAAAGTCCTGTTCGACAAAATCAGCGCGATGAACACCCACCGCGTACAATCCGAACTGGAGCCTGATTCTGCTGCGAGGGACTATGCCCAAACCCTGAGCCGCTTCGCAGACCCGCCATTGGGTTTCCCCCGCTTCGATTTGGTCCTGCTCGGCATGGGAGATGACGGTCACACTGCATCGCTGTTCCCAGGCTCGCCGGTGGACGAATCCACGCCCACGCTGGCGGTCACGGCGCACTACCAGGATCGACCTGCCAACCGTATCACATTGACCCCGCTGGTGTTTAATCAGGCACGGGAGATTTGGTTTCTGGTTACAGGGAAGGGGAAAGCCGAAACCCTGAAAAATGTCATTGAAGGTGAATTCAAACCTGAAATGTACCCCGCGCAGCGCATTCATCCCATCCACGGAAACCTGGTCTGGATGATCGATGAGGCGGCGGGAAGTCAATTGAATTAATAGACTTCGGAAGTCTGAATCCAAAGGAGATTTACAAAATGGAATTAGCATTGATTGGTCTGGGAAAAATGGGCATGAACATGGCAAAGCGCCTGATGCGCGGCGGACATCGTGTCATCGGTTATGCCCGCACAAAGGAAACAGTAGACAACGCCGTCAAGGAAGGCGTGGACGGTGCTTCCTCAATCGAGGAAGCCGTCGGCAAGTTGACCTCTTCACCGAAAGCGGTTTGGGTTATGGTTCCTGCGGGAGCCACTACCACTGAAACCATCGAAAAAGTCGCGGCGCTGCTGAAAAAGGGCGACATCATCATCGACGGTGGGAACTCGAATTACAAAGACACCATCAAACATGCGGAAATGCTCGCAGCCAAAGGCATAGACTTTGTAGACTGCGGAACCAGCGGCGGCATTTGGGGACTCACCGAAGGCTATAGCCTGATGATCGGCGGCAAAGAAGAAGTGACCGCAAAATTGAATCCCATCTTCGAGACGCTCGCTCCGGGCAAGGAACTCGGCTGGGGACGTGTAGGTCCGCATGGCGCGGGACATTACGTCAAGATGGTACACAACGGCATCGAATATGGCATGATGCAGGCATTCGCCGAAGGATTTGGTATTTTGAAAGCCAAGGAAGAATTCGGTCTCGATCTCGCCCAAATTTCGCACATCTGGCAGAACGGAAGTGTTGTCCGCTCGTGGCTGTTGGATTTGGCGGCAAATGCCCTCGACGAAGACACCGAGTTGACGGATATCAAACCCTGGGTTGCGGATTCAGGCGAAGGGCGCTGGACGGTCTTTGAATCCATCGACCTAGACGTGCCAGCCCCTGTCATCACCCTCGCCCTGCAAATGCGCTTCGCCAGCCGCGACGAGGAAAACTATCCCGCCCGAATGCTCTCTGCGCTCCGCAACCAGTTTGGCGGACATGCGATGAAGAAGGCGAAGTAATTGGGTAATTGGTAATTGGAGATTGGACTCTCAATTACCAATTACAAATTACAAATCTCCCCACCATGAACACCTCAACCTTTAACGGACTCCCCACAACGATCGTCATCTTCGGCGCTTCGGGCGATTTAACCCAGCGCAAGTTGATGCCGTCGTTGTTTAATTTATTCCGCAAGCGCCGCACACCGAAGGATGTTCAAATCGTCGGCTTTGGCGGCACAGAGTTCAGCGACGAACAATTCCGCGAGCGGCTTCATACGGGCATCAAAGAACATGCGGGGTATGATTTCACCGAAGAGGAATGGAACGTCTTTGCTCCCAACCTTTCCTACTTCCACGGCAAATACGGCGAAGTCGGTGACTTTACACGACTGGCGGAACATCTCTCTCAACTCGAAAACGGCGGAGCCAATCGTCTGTTTTACATGGCGCTGCCGCCCACCCTTTTTCCCGTCATCATCGACAACCTCGGCGCTTCGGGACAGTTGCACGAAAACGGAGCCTGGCGGCGTGTGGTGCTGGAAAAACCCTTTGGCACCGATCTTGAGTCGGCGACCATTTTGAATCATCAGGTTCACAAGGCGCTGAACGAAAATCAAATCTATCGCATCGACCATTATCTCGGCAAGGAAACCGTGCAGAACATTTTGTTCACGCGCTTTGCCAACACCATCTTCGAGCCGATCTGGAACCGCACCTACATCGACCACGTGCAAATCACGGTGGCGGAAACCGTCGGACTGGAGCACCGCGCGGGATTTTACGACAGCGTGGGCGTACTGCGCGACATGTTCCAGAATCACCTTCTGCAATTGCTGACTCTTGTAGCAATGGAGCCGCCCGCCTCCTTCAGCGCGACGCATCTGCGAAATGAAAAAGTAAAAGTCCTCAGCGCCATCCAGCCGATGACCCCTGAGCAGGTGGCGCGGCACACGGTTCGGGCGCAGTACAAAGGCTATCGAAACGAGAAACAGGTCAACCCTGCGTCCACGACCCCCACGTATGCGGCGATGCGACTCTTCGTCAACAACTGGCGCTGGAAGGGCGTCCCGTTCTATCTGCGCTCCGGGAAGAATCTCGCCGAGAAACTCTCGCAGGTCATCATCCAATTTAAGGAGCCGCCGCTCGCCATGTTCCCCATGCAGGCGATGAAGCCGAACATGCTGGTTCTTTATCTGCAACCCGACGAAGGCTTGCATGTCCGCTTCGAAGCAAAAGCTCCCGACACCGTCGCCGAAACCCGCTCAGTAGACATGGAATTCCACTATGCCGAAGCATTTGGGCAGACGGCAATTCCCGAATCGTATGAACGATTACTCCTCGACACGATTCAGGGCGACGCCTCGCTCTTCACCCGCGCCGACGAAGTGGAAACCGCCTGGGCGCTGATCGACCCGATTCTTCAAACCTGGGAGACTCATCAGACTCCGCCTTTGGCTGTTTACCGGCCCGGCAGTTGGGGACCACCCGAAGGTTATGACCTGCTCGCCCGCGACGGGCGGCGCTGGCTGAACGAGGAAGCCAGCATGATGTTGGATAAGTAGCCAACCGAAGACTGTCCAAGTGGACAGTCTTTGTTTTTTCCCAGCGCAGTATATTAGTGGGCGAGGCATAAATTAATGTTTCGAGATTGCAACCAAAATATAATTTAGGCGTACATAGACAAGAAATCATCCCCGCTTTGGGGAGTCATTACAAAGGAAAACAAGATGAAAAACGTAAAATTCTTAGCATTGATCTTTCTTGCTCTCACCCTTGCGGCTTGCGGAACAGCACAGGCAACTCCCGAAGCCACCCCAGTTCCGACCGTTGTCGCGGATAATACCATCATTGCAGAAGGCAAACTGGAGCCAATTCATTTCACCGAACTGGCGCTGAATGCCAGCGGGCTGGTCAGCGAAGTTCTATTTGCGGAAGGCGACGAGGTCAAGGCTGGCGATGTGATTGCCCGTCTCGACGCCGACCAGGCGCAGACTCTCGAAAGCGCGCAGGCAAAAGCAGCCCAGGAATTAACCACCGCCTACCAGGAAGTTCGCGACGCGCAGTTCAAGCTCGATAATTTCGATGTCCCTTTGGATTTCGATGGCATGACTCCCTCTGAGTCGGTCAGCGCCATGCTGGTCAACCTCGATAAAGCCCGCGCCGATTTTGAGCCTTATAAAGACCTTGAAGAACGTCTTGAATGGGACATGCGCAACGAGAACCCTGCCAATCCCAAGGTGTACCGGGATACCGCCAAGAACTACAAGCGGGCGCTGGACGACGCCTGGGCAGATTACCGCAAAGCCATTCAATGGCTCGAACTTGAATCGGCGCTGCAAAATGCCAATTCGCGCCTTGTCCTTGCCCAACGCGATTACAACGCCCTGCAAGACCTGACCTTTTCGGCGGATACTGCCGGAACCCGCGCCGCGCTGGCGAATGCCGAAGTCCGCGCCCCGTTCCCCGGCGTGATTACCAATCTCGACCTGAAAGTCGGCGAGTTTGCGGCTTCGGGCAACCCTGTCATCACCATCGCGGATAATTCGCAGTGGGTGGTGAAGACCACCGACCTGACCGAAATTGACGTGGTCAATGTGAAGGAAGGCCAGTCTGCAATCGTCACACTGGATGCCATGCCTGATGTAGAACTCAGCGGCAATGTGTTTTCCGTCAGCCAGAATTATGCCGAGAATCAGGGAGACATCGTGTACGAAGTCACCATCCTGCTGACAGAGTCCAATCCCGCCATGCGCTGGGGGATGACTGCTGAAGTCAAGTTCGAATAGAACTCTCGCAAACCGAAACACTCTGAAACGTCCCGAAGGTTTTTGTGTAAAGAAAGATCGAATTACAGCGACCTTCGGGACGTTCCATGCAAGCTGCAAGAATAGGATGGCGCGTAAATCCATCCGAGGAACAATCATGTTTACATTACCATTTTTCTCCAACCAGGACGAAACGAAGACAAACGGCGACACGCGCATGATCGACCTGCGCGGCGTACACAAATATTACAAAACAGCAGTCGGCGACTTTCACGCCCTCGACGACGTGGATTTACAAATCGGCGCGGGCGAGTTTGTCAGCATCATCGGCAAGTCGGGCAGCGGCAAGACCACCCTGCTGAATATGATTACCGGCATCGACATCCCTTCGGACGGCGAAGTCTGGGTCAATGGGACGGCGGTTCACAAACTCAACGAGAACAAGATGGCACGTTGGCGCGGAAAGAATCTTGGCATCGTCTTTCAGTTTTTCCAACTGCTGCCGATGATTTCCGTCGTCGAAAACATCATGCTGCCGATGGATTTCTGCCGCACCTATCCCATGCGCGAGCGCTACGAACGCGCCATGCAATTGCTGGAACTGGTGGAACTGGCAGACCACGCCCACAAACTGCCCACCGCGCTCTCCGGCGGACAGCAGCAGCGCGTGGCAATTGCCCGCGCCCTTGCCAACGACCCGCCCGTCATCATTGCCGACGAGCCGACGGGTAATCTCGACTCAAAGACTGCCGAGTCGGTGTTTGCGCTGTTTAACGATTTGGTGTCGAAGGGCAAGACCATCATCATCGTCACCCACGACAGCGCGCTGGCAAAACGTGCCCACCGCACCGCGCTTATCGCGGACGGCGAAAGTGTCAACGAGTATGTGGCGAAAGCCATGCCGAC
>CAILWD010000102.1 GCA_903837815.1 uncultured Chloroflexota bacterium
CCGATCTTTTCCAGTGATTGGAATGGGTTGTGTACCAGCAATGGCATGTGAAGGTTTATATGGCTCGGAGACCATGACAGGGCTGACTCCTGCCTCCTGCGCAAAAATTGCAACCCGTTCACTGCTTTGTTTCAGATGGCATTCCGAACATTTGCTTGTGTTTTCGTTGATGATTGGATGTGCGGTACGGTTGAAATGTGCCATCTCCTTTGTATTTGCAGTCGGGTTGCCGCCATGACAACCTGCGCAAGTCATGGGCGTTTCTTCGTTCAGGCAAAACCATTTTCCGGTATCGTGCAGGTAATACATATTCTCATGACAACTGACACAGCCTGGTTCCGCTTGATCAGTGTTGAATTGCGCCTGGGCTGGCACAACCCAAACCGCCAACAGGATCAACACACTCATTAGCATGACTATGAAAAAACAGCGGGATAAACTTCTTGCGGACATGAGACACCTCCTTTCAAGGTGTTCTGAACACAAACGTTATTTCAAGAAATGCCGCTCTGCAGGACTGTCGCGCCCATCCATGGGGCAGAGCACCAAAAGTGTGCGGGATGGCACAGTTAGTAAATTCTTCCAGTGATGAGGCAGATAAGCTTCGAATAACAGGCTGTCGCCAAGTTCGAGTACATAGGTTTCTTTGTCCACTGTGTAGGCAATTTTCCCTTCCACACAATACACAAACTCCCGCCCCGTATGCACGATTGGAGTCTTCCCGCTGTCTGCGTTGGGATTAAGGGTAACGATTAATGGCTCGGTTCCAAAACGCGGCATTCCTGCACCCAGGTCTTCCATTAATCCATGGGCAAATGCGGCATGTGGGCGGGAGCCGTTCTTCTGGAAAACAGCCTTTTTCTCGCCGTGATCTGTTTCAAAAAAAACAGAAATTGGCACACGCAGGGTCTGTCCCAATTGCTGGAGTGTGCTCACACTGGGAGAGGTCTTTCCATTTTCGATCAGGCTGAGGGTGTTTACGTTTAGTCCGCTCTGCTCTGCCAATGCGCGGATGGACAGCCCAAATTTCATGCGGATTTCCCGCAGCCGATCTCCAACTCGAATCTCTTCTTCGACAGTATTGGCAAATGGAGATTTTTCTTCCGTGTTGGCATTGTTTTTCTTCGTTTTGTTGACCGTAGTAGGATTTTTCATGAGATCGCCTCTTGTAATGGTTGTTTCAACTAATATTATAGTCGTTTTTTGTGATTTTTCAAGTAATTGTACTAATATTTTATTTGTTTTTGTGGTCTCCATGATTAATGGTGAATTCTGCCCTTTGTTGATAAAAAAAGAGCCTGCGAGTTTCTCTCACAGGCTCTTGGTCATCGGTATTCCTTCGATAACCCGTCCGCGTTTGCCCTCGCGCTGTCTTTGCGGATATAGATGCCGTTGGGGAGTTTGGCATAGTTTTCAACGTCGCGCATGAAGTCGGCAAGCGGGGCGAAGTTATCGGCGATGAGGTCGGGTTGTAGTTGACCGATGCTGTAGTCGTAATCCCATTTGTTGTGACCTGGGTAGAACTCGCCGTGGCCTTCGCTCATTGCCACGATGGGGTCGTTCAAGCCGAGCAGGTCGATGGTCGTCCGCTCTGAGTAGTAGGGGACTTGTCCAGCCGCGTGGACGGCGATGACGGCTTCGGGCGATGTGTTTTGCGTGATGTGCAGTCCCAGCTTGACGCGGCGGATGTCGGCTTTGAGAAGGGGAGCGTTGTCGATGCTGTAGTTGAACCAGGGTTCGCCGCTGACGATGAGCAGAACGCCGAGGGCAAGCAGGATGGCGGGACTCGCTTTCGGGTTGGTCGAGGTCGATTGGGGCTGACCAACTTTCAGGTCGGCGAGGATGCGGCTTGTCATCCAACTGAAAAGCAGAATCAGCGCCGTCATCCCCTGGGTGATGAATCGATTCGCAGAGTTTGTTTCGGGTTCGGCGTAATCGCCGCCGACGTAAATCGAGTAGGCGCATTGGGCGAGGAAAATCCCCGTCAACAAAAGCGCTTCGCGGTTGCGATGTAATTTATAAAAGAAGAGTGCGGCAAGCGAAGATAAAAAGAGAAAGAGCGTGTCGCGGGTGGCGTATTGATTGAAGACCAAAAGCCCATGACGGATGCGCTCGAAGGTCGAAAAGCCCGTGATTTTTTGGTAATAGGTGATGGGCAGGGCAGAGCCGAAATAGGTTTGTTGAAACCAGAGGACGCCAAGCGTGGCGAGGATGACCGTGGCGGCGGGTAGAATGCGCCTGTCTTTGGCAAAGAGGTACGTGGCGACGATGGCGGCGGCGATGACCGCGTCGAGGCGGACGATGATTGCCAGCGCAAGCACGAGGCTGATGACGATATTATTTTTATTCGTGATGGCAAGCAGAATGGCGAGATCGATGAGCAGGGTCAGCAAGCCCACTTCCATGCCGCGCAGAGTCCAGAAGACCAGCGGAAAATAAAACGCGGTGACAAGGGCGGCAAGCGCGGGCGTGTGCTTTGATTCGGGCAGGAGGGTGGCGGCGATTTTCCAGACGATGAAAATGTTTGCCGAAAGAACGGCGGCGGAGGTGAGCATGACCGCCAGCGAAATTTTGGAGGCGGGGAACGAAAGCAGGTGCAATGCGGCGAGATAGAGCGTCCAGCCGAGGTTGGTGAAGCCTTCGATGGGCGCTTCGCCGATATTCCAGACCAGGCCGTGACCTTGCGCCAGGTGTTTGGCGTAGCGCATGGAAATCATAGCGTCGTCTACCAGCGTGAAAAAGCGTTCATCGCCGACGACAAAAGATGTGCCTGCGATGAACGCCAGATAGAAAATTGCAGAAGTTATGAGAATGAGATAGAGGGATTTTCGCTCGGTTGACGTAGTCATCGGCGCGAGTATAACATGAGGGAAAATTCTTAACCACAAAGGGTCACGAAGGGTTTTCTTTTGACTTTCCTTTGTGTTCCTTCGTGACCCTTCGTGGTGAAAAGCTATCTCACATACGGCGCAAGCGAAGCCAGCTCTGCACGGAGTTTTTCGATGAGCGCCAGATTGCCGCTTTCATCGCCCAACTTTCGCGCCTGCTCTTTTTTGTGCGCCAACTCACCGCAGACTTGATAGAAGCGCGAGGTGTTTCGTCCGCTCAAACCAGCGGTGGAGATTGTCCACGGGGAGAGGGCTTTTTGATATTGCGCGGGCGAGATCAAACCAGAGTTTACTTCGGAGTACAGGTTGTTTTTCACGATATTTCGTTCGTGAGCGATCATCCAGATGATGAAAAACAACATGAACGTCCAGCCAATCCAATCCAAAAATGTGCCTGTGATAAGTCCTTCCACGCCGCCGATAAGTCCGCCGAAGGTGTTGTGGAAGGCATGGGTTGTCACCGCCACGCCGTAGCCAACGACAGGCGCAATCAGTTTTACAAGCATATTGCGGTTTGTGCGGGCAACGGCGAAGCCGATCCCCGTGAAGGCGGTATAAAACGGGTGCTGCCAGCCGACGAGAATCACACGGACAAAAACAAGGAAGAACAAGCCTTCCCAGCCGCCTTCCTGATAGCCGTTGCGGAAGATGTAGAGCGTGTTTTCGGTGGCGGCGAATCCCAGCGCGGCAACCGCCGCGTAGATGATGCCATCGAGAATGGAATCAAATTCCCGATAGAACATGAAGAAGACAATCGCCACCGCCAGCCCTTTGAGAAATTCCTCGACGATGGGGGCGACGATGGAGGTGGTTCCAATCTCCGCCGCGCCTTCGGAGCCAGTGAAAACATAAATCCCGATGCCAAAGGCGGTGTTGATGATGAACGCTCCGCCCGCCGCAATCACCACGCCCCACAGGAACGCCGCGCCAAATAAAACCTTCGGCTCTTTTTCGTAGCGGTCTAGCCAGTAAACGAACGCCGCAAAAATGAACATCGGCACGAAGCCAAAAAAGAGGGAAACGAGAAATGGCATGGGATTCTCCTTGCGCGCTCCGCGCTGGGCGAAGTCGAAGCGCGATGATGAGGGGAAACGTCCTTCGACTTCGCTCAGGACGAAAAAATCAACTCGGTTCTTTCCACGCGGGCGGTTTCGGGCTCGATGCCCAGCGTTTGCAACACTTCGTCGGGGCGTCCCGTTGCGCCTTCGCGGGCGGCAAGTTTCATGCGGATGGATGGCTTCTCCGCTTCCGCGACTTCCAACTCTTCGATCAGCGGGCGCAGGTCGTAGAATTTGCTGCGACGCTCGCGTTGGATGGTTTCGGCCTGGAGGACTTCTTCCACCTTGCGGCGGAGTTCCAACCCGTCGGCTGGTTCTGTCAATTGAACCTGGTACACCGCCGACAACACCTGCGTTTGCAGGGCGGGCAGTTTTTCATCCACGCTTTCCACGCGGACAATTTCAATCTCGCGCGGCAGGCTGGCTTGCAGGCGGGACGCAATTTCCTCGGTGGGCAGGCCTTCGTTGAACCGCGCGTCCAATGCCTCACAGCGGGAGGAAAATCCCAGCGGCAGGGCAGAGGCGAGGCTGATTTTCGGTTGGGGATGAAATCCCTGCGAATAACTCAGCGGCAGGTCGGCGCGGCGCATGGCATGTTCCCAGAGGCGGTGCAGGTCGAGGTGTCCCGTGTAGCGCAATGCGCCTTGTTTGGTGAAAGTGATTCGCGCGCGCATTATTTCGGCTCTCCTGTAATTGATCGTTGCCAGCGCAGGATTTCGGCGCTGGTGCGGCGGTAGATTTTATAGGTCTGCTCGGCGACGCGGTGAAACAGGTCGTGGTCGAGGCATTGTTCTTGTGTCAATCTAATCATCGCACTTTGGATGCTGGCATACGCGGCGAGTTCCTGCTCCACGATGTCATCGAGGCTGATATTCTTGTATTTTTCGATCACCGCGTAGTTGAGTTTTTCCCTGTGACAAAGCGGCGACTCGTAATCGGGGTAGCCGTTCTCCCGCTGGAAATTTTCAAAGGCAGAGTACGAGACGCTGGGCGCATAAGGTTCGCCGTGCAAAATCTCGCTCAAGCGGTCGGCAATGAATTGTTCGCGGCAAAGCACATCCGCCAGCAGGTCTTTGATCGACAGGCTGGGGAAGACGCCTGCCATCGTCAACTGGCGGAGAAAGCCAGCCTGATTTAATAACAGTTCAAATTTATCGCGCTCGCGCTGCAAGCGGGGAAGAAAGATGATTTTGTTCATGAATTTTCAATCGCTCAAAAACGGCTAACCACGGAGACTCGGAGACTCGGAGTTGAGAATTGTTTTTCTCCGTGCCTCGGTGTCTCCGTGGTTCAAATAGTTCACCAATTGAACTCGCAAAAATTACCGCCAATCGCCTCGTCACTCGCCACTGCCCCTTCGACTTCGCTCAGGGCGGATTTCCTCTTTACCTCTGGACATTTCCACACGTCGCCGGGGTGTTCGCGGCGCATTTCCTTGAAGGTCGGCAGGATGCCGCAGGCAAAACAATGAGTGCGGCAGTCCACGCGGATTTGACCTTCGAGCGACTGGCGAAAATCTTCGAACAGAAAATTCTTGCGGACGGCGGCGGTGATATGCTCCCACGGGAAAACCTCGTCGGCGCGGCGCGTGCGCTGGGTGTAAAAAGCGGGGTCAAGACCATGCTCCGCGAAGGCGGGCAGCCAGGCGGCGTCTTTTTTACCTTCGTTCCAGGCGTCGAACTTCGCGCCGTTTTTCCACGCGGAGTAAACCACTTCCGCCATGCGCCTGTCGCCGCGAGTCAGAAAGGCTTCGAGCAGGGTATCTTCGGGCTTCGTCCAACTGACCTTGATGCTTTTATCTTTCAGTAACTGGCGTTTGAGCATTGCCTGTTTTTCGAGGATGTTTTCCTTCGTGTCCAACGAGACCCACTGGAAGGGAGTCTGCGGCTTGGGGACGAAGGTGCTGACTCCTACGTTCAATTTGACCTTCCAGCCGACGGCTTTGCGCCCCTCGGCAATCACCCGCTTCGACAAATCCACGATGGCTTGCACATCCTCCAGCGTTTCGCTCGGATGACCAATCATGAAATACAACTTGATGGTCGTCCAGCCGCGCTGGTAAATATCGCGGGTGGTGTTGATGATGTCTTCGTCTGGGATGAACTTGTTGATGATGCGGCGCATTCGCTCGCTGGCAGCTTCGGGAGCGAGGGTGAATCCCGCCGAATGCTGCTGCCTCAGCCTGTCCATCAGGTCAATCGAAACGGATTCAATTCTCAGCGAGGGCAGTCCCACCGTCAACTTGCGCCCCTCGAACCGGTTGCTGATGGCTTCGGTCAGTTCACTGATGTGCGTATAGTCAGAAGAGGAGAGCGAGGTCAGGGCGAGTTCTTCAAACCCCGTCGAGCGGATGGCGGCGTCGGCGGCTTCGACAACTTCCTCCACGCTTCTCTCGCGCACGGGACGGGTGATCATCCCCGCCTGACAGAAGCGACATCCCCGCGTGCAGCCGCGCATGATTTCGACCGAAGCGCGGTTGTGGACGACTTCGATATTCGGCACGATGAATTTGGTCGGCGGCGGGGGCAGTTTTGCCACAATCCGCTTGGTGATGACTTTGGGCACGTCGCTGCGGGTGGGCAGGGTATGGGCAACCGTCCCATCTTCGAGGTAGGAAGTCTCGTAGAACTGGGGGACGTAAACGCCGGGGATGCGGGCGAGTTCAAGAAGTAAATCATGGCGGTTGAACGTTAAACGTTTAACGTTTAACGGTTTGAACTTTTTTATCACATCCAGAATATCGTGAATCACTTCCTCCCCTCGCCGATGACAAACGCGTCGATGAAGGCGTTCATGGGTTCGGGGTTCATGGTCGAGTGTCCGCCCGCGATGACGATGGGATGGGACTCGTCACGTTCCGCCGAGCGCACAGGGATGCCTGCCAGGTCGAGGATGTTGAGCGCGTTGGTGTAGAGCGTTTCGTAGGGGAGAGTAAAACCGATGAGGTCGAAACAAGCCAGGGGTTGTTTCGATTCGAGCGCGTAGAGCGGAATCCCGTGCTGGCGCATGAGGTCTTCCATATCCAGCCAGGGCGCATAGGCGCGTTCGGCAAGCGCGTCTTCACGCTGGTTGATTTGGTCGTAGAGAATCTTCAAGCCGACGTTGGAAACGCCGATGTCGTAGATGTCGGGGAAGACCAGCGCGGTCTTGACCTGCGCCTTGTCCCAATCCTTGTAAATACAGTTGAGTTCGCCGCCGACGTAGCGCCCGGGCTTCTGTACCTTTAAGAGAATGCGGTCTAGTTTGAGTTCGATTTGTTCAGGAGTCAACATGGGCGAAATTATACTAGAATTGTCAAAATAATAGACCGAGGATTAAGTCCTCGGTCTATCTGCGAATTACGTGTCACGAATTACGGTTTTACGCCGCAACCGCCTTCCGCGCCTGCCAGGCGTCGCGTCCCCAGATCCACAGGGCGCCCAAGCCGAGGATGGTGACCAGCAGCCCAAACAACCAGCCGATGAAGGGCAGGGCAACCAGCACGGCGACGATGACCACGCCGAGAATGAGGGGCCAGAATTTATGATCCGCCAGTTCGGGCTTGATTCGTGAGAGGATCAACTTGCCGCTCAACCACGCCACCACAATCTTCGTCAGGAAGGCGGTGACCAGCACAAAGCCGATGACGAGGGCGAAGAGGGCGAGGATGCCGATCCAGACAATCGTCCCGCTGATTCCGCCAAGTGTGAGCGCGCCGAATAGGATGCCGCCGAGGATGATGACGGTCAGGAGGAGGAATAGGGCGAAGAAGAATGCCGCGTACGAAACCAGACCCCATCCGAGGCTGGCGCCGGGCTGGGTTTGAACCTTGTCCATCAGGGCTTTCATAAACAGGGGCAGCAACCAGCCGAGGAGCAAACCGAAGGCAATCCAGGTGACGATGGTGCGGAGCAGGTCGAGCGTCCAGGTGAGGGCTTTTTCAGCGGGGGTGGGCGGGACGACCACTGTTTCAGGGTCAACCACTGGCTCTTTGTGGGTGACTTTCCCGGCGACGACTCCGGATGGAATCTTCACATCCCTTGTCTGCGTGTATTCAAGGTTGCCCGCGATTTTCGCGCCCTCGCCGACGTTGAAGCCGGGTTTGACCGACGGGAAGTCGATTTGGGCTTGCGGCATGAACATGGACATGGGCGGGGCGCCCTCTTCGGGGTCGCCGACTTCGGCTTTGACATCGCCGCCGATCTCGCCGTTCAGCTCGAGGGAGCCTGTACCAGCCATCACGTCATCGCCGATTTTGCCTTCCAGCAGGGTTTGTCCCGCCCCGACAACGACATCGCCTTCCACGACGCTGCCTTTTTCGGCTTCGAGGCTGGCGCTTCCTGCCACAACGTCACCGCCGATGAAAGCGGACTTGCCCAGTTTGAGGGCGGCGCCGGCAATGCGGGCGTCGTCGCTGACTTTGCCGTTGATAATGATGGTCTGTCCGGCGGCAATCAGGTCGCCTTCCACCGTGCCGTTGATGGTGATGGTTTCGCCGAACACGACCAGGTCGCCCTTGACGGTTCCGTCGAGGGTGAACTTGCTTGCGCCGACGTACAGGTCGTCTTCGATGACCTCGTCTGCCTTGATTTCGACCACGTCGCCGGAGCGGTCATCGAATGCCAGGGCGGGCGTGGCGAAGGTAAGCGCCAGGAGCGCAAGCAGGGTAAAAATGGAAAAAATCTTATGTGAGGTTTTCATGGATACTCCTTTGGAATATTATTCCAAAATAAGTATACGTCTGCTTTCTGGAAACGTTGCGGGCTAATTCTTCTTTTTTGAGCGCGAAAAACAGCCTTCCCAGATTGAAACGGGAAGGCTGCTCGCGAACAAGAGGGGATTTCTTTAACTGGGCGTCAACGCAGGAATTTGGCAATGGACTGGCTCACCGCCGCGCCTTCGAGAGCGCACTGGTCGGCGGTGAAAACGGATTTTCCGCCCCGCAACAGGTTGCCCGCGACGAAGACTCCATCCACCGACGAGCGGAAAGCGGAATCAACCTTCGGGGCTTTGGTCTGCGCGTCGATTTCCAAACCGCCCAGCCGCGCCATTTCGTTTTCCGAAATCCAGTTGCCGGTGAAGACCACCGAGTCGCATTCTATGACAGAGACTTCCGAAGTCTCCCCAGCCTTCGGAAGTCTGGTAATTTCAATTCCCTCCACGCGCTTGTGACCGAAGATGTTTGTCACGCGGGCGTTGGTGATGAGCGGGGTGAGACGCAAAATATCCACCAGCCCCCACTTGGCAAAGACATACGGGAACTCGACCTGGTGCGAATCTTCCTCGGTGAGCATTGCCACCGACTTTGCGCCCGCCTTCATCAGGGTGAGAAGCGCCGAGAGGCTGACCAACTCCGCTCCGACGATGACCGTCCGCTTGCCGACTGGCAGCCCTTCCTGGTGGACAAATCTTTGCAGCGAGCCAGTGGTGTAGACTCCCTGCGGGCGCATGCCGGGAATCATGCGTGCCGCACGCGGGCGTTCGCGGATTCCCGTTGCCAGCAGGACGGCTTTTGCTTCGATTTCTCCCAATCCGCTTGGAGAAGTAAAGGTTAAGACTTCGGAAGTCTGTGGAGACTTCCGAA